>NZ_JBHTBQ010000048.1:518-655 GCF_042664895.1 Iodobacter arcticus | reverse complement strand
CCCCGTGCTTTTCGCAGGCTAACGCGTCCTTCTTCGCCTATCATCGCCAAGGCATCCACCAGATGCACTTAGTCGCTTGATCCTATAACCTCAAACACGTATCAACAAAGTTAATACAATTCGAAGTATCTGATTTT
>NZ_JBHTBQ010000048.1:0-395 GCF_042664895.1 Iodobacter arcticus | reverse complement strand
AATCGATTTTGATACAATCTACCCTTATTTATTTCTAAATTTGAGTATTACTTCTTCTATTTTTTTAAAGATCAAAGATACGTCTTGCTGATTTTAGAAACCAGAAATAAATAACCGTCTCAAGCAATAAATCTCTCTTGAGACAATGGTTTATTTCTATTTTCTGCTTTATTTCTTATCACCATCCTAAAAGGAATGGTGGAGGCTAACGGACTCGAACCGTTCACCCCCTGCTTGCAAAGCAGGTGCTCTACCAGATGAGCTAAGCCCCCAATTACCGCTTACTTTCTTGCAATCAAAATCAAACTGGTCGCTCTTTGACAGAGCTTTCCAACCATCTATTCCAAGGAATGAATGGTGGGTCAGACAGGAATCGAACCTGTGACCCCCGCCTT
>NZ_JBHTBQ010000047.1:1646-71263 GCF_042664895.1 Iodobacter arcticus | reverse complement strand
TCCGAATCAAGCACTCACACTCATCGACTGTATTTTTTTAAAGATCATTCGCTGCGGCTAGAACACCGTGTTGCTGTGTGTGCTGCAGCGAGAGGCCGAACTATACCGACTCAACCCAATCGGGTCAACCTCTATGGAGTAACAAAACCTAGGTTAATCGCTAAGTCATTGATTTACATAAAATTGACTAGAGCCTAAAAATTCGACTTGTAGAATCACAAATTGCCCTCATCTGTTATTTAATCTAAAAGCCGGTTTATAAGGACCCAAAATGGCCAATGTTTTAATGTATAGCACCGGGGTCTGCCCTTACTGCGTGATGGCTGAACGTTTATTAAACAAAAAAGGCGTCACCGAGATTGAGAAAGTGCGCATCGATCTAAACCCAGAGCGCCGCGATGAGATGATGACGCGCACGAACCGCCGCACCGTGCCGCAGATTTATATTGGCGAGCGCCATATTGGTGGTTTTGATGATTTAGCTGCGCTAGATCATGCTGGCGAGCTGGATGCTTTACTGGCTGCGTAATACAATCAAACCGAGACAGACGGTAGTAATCTACATACAAATCGTGCGATGATTTCGCCTCAAGTTTTACTCCACCAATATAAATAGAAGATAAGGATTTGCCATGAGCGAACAGAACCAAGAGCTTCAGCCCGTTTTTGCTATTCAAAAACTGTATGTAAAAGACATTTCGCTTGAATCCCCAAACTCACCGCAGGCCTTTCTAGAACAAGCCGAACCCGAATTTAATATTCAGTTCCGCAATCAGGCTCGCAGCTTTGACAATGGTTTTTATGAAGTATCTTTAACCGTAACGGCGCAAGCTACTGTAGAAGATCGTACGATTTTCTTGGTTGAAGTAACCCAAAACGGCTTATTCAATATTGAAAACGTACCTGAAGGCGAAATGGATCCGCTACTGGGCATTGGTTGCCCAAGCATCCTGTTCCCTTATCTACGCGAAGCGGTTTCTGATTTGACCACGCGCGCGGGCTTCCCACCGCTGATGTTGCAACCGATCAACTTTGAAGCAATCTACTTGCAACAGCGTCAGCAAGCAGAAGAGCAGGCAGCAAATGCACAAACCACTCATTAAACTGAGTGTGATCGCTGCGTTGGCCTTATCTGCCAACGCGGCTTTTGCTCTTGAATACCGATCCATTGCCCGCCATGGTGTCGTTTTATCTGAAGCACCTAGTGATGAAGCTAAAAAGTTATTCTTAGCCAGTAAAGGCACTCCACTGGAGCTGCTTACTGAACAGGGCGGCTGGGCCAGAGTGCGCGATCGCACCGGCAGCTTAGCTTGGTTAAAAAAAAGCGACCTATCCAGCAAGCACACAGTACAAGTATTACGTAATGCGCCCGTATATAAAGCGGCAGATGCAAAATCAGCGCTTCTTTATCGCGCAGGTAAAGATTTGTTACTGGACATGCAGGAAAACACGCGTACCGGCTGGCTAAAAGTGAAGCACCGTGATGGCGTAAGCGGATTTATTCGCATTGAAGAAGTGTGGGGCGTATGAAATTAGCCGTATTGGGTGCAGGCTCTTGGGGCACTGCACTCGCCATCCGTTTTGCCGACCGGCATCAGGTTACCCTTTGGTCACGAGATATTAATCAAGCGCAAGAAATGCAAGATTTGCGCGCTAACCCTCGTTATCTGAGTGATGCGGTTTTTCCCGCCTCATTGTCTGTTACTGGCGACTTAGCCTGCGCCGTACAGGATGCCGAACTGGTTTTGATTGTTACACCCATGTCAGGCTTACGTGCTTCGCTTAAAGCACTACACAATTTAAATTGCAAAGCCGCCATACTTTGGGCTTGCAAAGGCTTAGAAGCAGGCACGATGCTGTTGCCGCATCAAGTTGCCAAAGAAGAAATGGCCGATGCAGTGCCGCGCGGCATGTTATCCGGCCCCAGCTTTGCCCAAGAAGTGGCTCAAGGCCTACCTGCCGCAGTGACTATTGCCGCGAGCGATGCGCAATTTGCCCGTCACACCGTAAAAGAGCTCAACACCTCGGTATTACGCCTCTATGCCAGCGATGATTTAATTGGCGTAGAAATTGGTGCTGCCGTTAAAAACGTGATTGCGATTGCTGCGGGCGTATGCGATGGCTTAAGCCTTGGCCTGAATGCTCGTGCGGCACTCCTGACCCGAGGCCTTGCCGAAATGGCACGCTTTGCCGCAGCCCTAGGCGGTAAAACAGAAACCATGATGGGCCTTGCCGGAATCGGCGATTTAATGCTGACTGCAACAGGCGATTTATCGCGCAATCGCCGAGTTGGCTTATTACTGGCTCAGGGCCTAAACCTAGACGATATTTTAAAGAATTTAGGCCATGTAGCAGAAGGTGTACCCACAGCACGGGAAGTATTGCGTCAGGCCAATGAGCTGGGTATTGAAATGCCGATTACTGCGGCGGTATGCAAAATGCTGTTCGAGCATATGCCCGTACAGGATATTTTATCTGAGCTCATGGGGCGCAGCCCAAAAATGGAATCAGAACGCAACTGAGCCCGCCTTTCCTAAGCAAATAAGCTAGGGCAGTTTGGCCCGCGGGCCAAACTGCTAAACCACCTTAAACGAAGCGACGACACCGATCACGGCACCGGCTTCATTATTTTCAAAGCATTTTCATCAAACTTTGCCAAAGTAGGCAAAACCAGATAGCGATCCGACTCTGGCACGCCAAACCATTTAGCCAAGGGCCACGCTAACTGCTCAACGGATAGATCAGGAATATAACGCCCCTGCCCCACATCATCAGCACCACCAATCACAGGCAAGGGAACCCGACCATGAATTTGCCCACCCGCTACAGCCCCCCCCATCACAAAATGGTGGCTTGCCCAGCCATGATCCGAGCCATCGCCATTGCTACTTAAAGTGCGGCCAAACTCAGAACCGGTAAATGTAGTGACCTGATCCTGTAAACCCAGCTCAGTTAAAGCGCCATCAAAAGCCATTAACGCATCATTCAATGCTTTTAACAAAATAGGATGCTGAGAAGATAAGCGATCGTGCATATCAAAGCCAGCCAGTTGCACCATAAACACCTGCCGCTGATTTCCCAACTGGCCACGCGTACTAATCAGCTTAGCGACCATTTTAAGTGAGTCCGCCAGTGAATTATTTGCAGGAAAAGACGTATTCAGCACCGGAGCCGCTTTAAGTGCGGCATCCAGTTGGGCTGAGGTGTTTAAACCACGCTGTGTTACTTTGACGTATTCATCCTCTAGGTAATTATTTTTATTACTACTCATCAGCGCTTTTAATTCACTGATATAGCTCGGACTGAACAAATTGGTCGACCCCCACAGCAAGAGCGGATTACCACCGACGCCTACAGCAAAGCTACGCGCTTGCTGACCGCTCAGATAAAGACCATTCCCTCCAATCGAAATGCAACTCAGTGCGGCATTGCCATTACCACTCAGAAACAAATCTCCCACTCGCCCACCCCAGCCCGAGTCAGCCCCCTCCGCCATTGATGACATCCAATAACTTTGTTGATCATTATGCGAAAACAATTTAGGCGGCAAGACGGCAGTATGGTTTTGATACTGAGCTTTCGTTGTAGGCTGAGCCAAAGGCCCCATATTGGCAACGATCCCTAAGCGCCCCGCTGCAAATAAAGTAGCCAAGCCACTTAATTGCGGTGCCAGCGCCATTTGGCGGCCATCACTCAATAAACTTGCCAGAGGAAGAAGCCTGTCGCGAGGGGTAGCAATCGTTTGGCGGATGTTTGCGTAGGCTTGATAACTTTGCAAATCATAGGGAACCACGGTGTTTTGGTGATCATTGCCGCCAGCCAAAAACACACACACCAAAGCCTTATAATCACTGGGCGAGGTAGCCGCTGCGGCTTCACTCATCAAAGACAAATTAAAAGCTATCGGTGCAGCAACGCCTGTGGCGGCCAGCATACCGGCGCGACGTAAAAATTCGCGACGAGAAAGTGTATTATCCATCGGGATTCCTATTTCAAGACCAGATATTCTGGGTTACTCAGCACCATTAACAACATCGCAATCACGCGGTTTTGTTTCAGGACATTCACTCTGGCAGGATTAGGATCGCTAATGGACAACTTACTAATACTATTAATAATGGCCGTTTTAACGCCTGCACTTAGCTGCCCGCATGCAAATAAAATATTAAACCGCTCAAGCAGAACATCTGGTCGATCAGCAAGGGCTTTTTCATCGTCCAAAAAGAGCGACAGACCTGTCTCTTTAATATCACTTTGACTTACACCATTGGCATCGTTATACGTTCGCAAGGTACTGCCTCGCGAATCGATCAGCAGATTGTACAAATAGTTAATCAGCACAATGGTTGATATTTCCGACACGATCTGCATTTCTGGCGCAACCAGCCCTTGCTTTGCCAACTCAGACCCTGGCGGTGCATAGCCCGGCCTAAAAAAATTAAATACACTCGATGCCCCCAAAGGCACTTGCCCTATACGCCAGGCCGGATCATTCGTATTACCCAGCCGCCATGCGCCATCCGGGCTTTTATAATCCAGTGTGCGAATCATTTGTGCCAAACGGATCATCGGTTCTCTGTGCTTACCCGCCGTTTGCCCAATCAGATCGGGTGCCTGTCTTGCCTCTGGGTCAAGTAAAATGGCCCTCAGTACCGCTTTTAAATCCCCGCGAACTTGCTGACCATTATTATTAAAGACCATCGCAACACGAGCGATATACGCCGGAGAAGGATTGCTGCAAACAAAACGCTGTATAAGCTGCTTGCCAATAAATGGCCCTACATTGGGATGATTAAACAAGGTATCCAGAGCAATTCCCAGCGAGGCCGGTCCTGCTGATCCGGCGGGGATGGACGTACCCAGGAAGTTTTTTTCCAAAGTAGAATGATACGCCGCTTGAAAAGCCATCGGCTGCCGCGTTGCTTCAAGATCGGAACCAGCAGAATTAAACTGCAGCGGGGCTGACCAGCCTGTAAATACTCTCGCCAAATTGCTCACTGTATCGAGGGTATACGTCTCAATCGGCTTGCCATCTGCGCCTTTTTTCAGCGAGCCATCCAGATTTAACTCATACAAACCAATCGTGAACAGTTGCATCACTTCACGAGCAAAATTTTCATCCGGCCGGCGGCCTCTGCTGTCTTCTTTTAAATTGCCAAGCATGCCAAGCATGCGACCCATGGCAATACTCAGCGTGACATCCTCTAGCAACGTTCTAAAATTACCAAAAGCACTTTTTTGCAATAAATCCATAAAGTGGCCCATTACCAAGACCTTGATCGGCCCCCCTACATCGACCCCAGCATAGCTCACTACAAAGATCTCTGATAAAGCCAGCGTCATTCTTTGCCGCAACACATCCTGACCAACAATATCCTTACCAGCAGCACTCTTACCCACAAAAATACTTTGCCACATCACATTAGGCACGACCTGCCAGTTCTGGTAAGCCGGTAAATCACGCTCGCGCAATTCTTTGGCGTACTCCCAGCGAGTCACAGGAGGGATCGCATCAAACTGCTGGCTAAGCCAAGCTTCATAGCCACTTATCTTCAGCGCTTCCAGATCTGCAAACCGGCCACCAAAGCCCGCTTGCGCTAAAAAGCGCGCCGCCTCGGCGTCCGTTTGCGGCTTGGTCACTACAGGTGATGGTGATGTGATTGCAGCAGGCGCGCTTGGGTCGCTTTCAGAGCCACCACACGCTGCCAGTGCCAACGAGGCGGCTAGGGCCAGCCCCAGCTCTGTGCTCACCGGTTTTTCCGGTGCTTCCACTAAATCTGTATCCACGACGTCTCTCACTCTATTAAATATAAGACTTTTCTTATGTTACTTCGAGACTAAGAAAATGCGAGTTAAATAATGATGAACGGAAACCCTCTGCTTTAAATATTTCCCACAAATTGCTTACCGACATCACAGTAAAACGAAAGAATTTTTAGCTTAAAACCAGTACAGCGCTATTTTTGACACGCATTCTAATGACAGTACGATGACAAAACGATTACTCGTTACCATTAGTAAAACAAACAAGCCTTCTCGGTTTAGCAGAAAAAAAGCAGCGTCCCAAGCAAACAAGGCCCCGCTTTCTTCGCTCAACATGCAAGCCCGCCAACAGTTCCGCCTTTTTCAGTTACAATCGATGCTCACTTACTTACTCACAAACACTTTGGGCAGGAGTTTGCAATATGTCGATGTCTGACCGCGATGGCCTTATCTGGTATGACGGCAAATTAGTACCGTGGCGCGACGCGACCACACACGTTTTAACCCATACCTTGCATTACGGCATGGGCGTGTTTGAAGGTGTACGCGCTTACGAAACCCCAAAGGGCACTGCTATTTTTCGCCTGCATGATCACACAGAGCGTTTGTTTAACTCGGCCAAGATTTTCCAAATGAACATCCCGTTCAGCTTTGAAGAACTCTTCGAAGCGCAAAAAACGGTGGTGCGTGAAAACAAACTGGCTTCTTGCTACCTGCGCCCGCTGGCCTTTGTTGGCTCAGAGAAGCTAGGCATCGCCGCCACGGGTAACACCATTAATGTGATCGTTGCGGCATGGCCGTGGGGTGCTTATCTGGGCACTGAAGGCCTGGAAAAAGGGATTCGCGTTAAAGTATCAAGCTTTACCCGCCACCATGTGAACGTATCCATGGTGCGTGCCAAAGCCAGCGGTTATTACGTCAACTCTATTCTGGCGCACCAAGAAGCGGCCGCCGATGGCTATGATGAAGCGATGCTGCTCGATACCGAAGGCTATGTATCTGAAGGCGCTGGCGAGAATCTGTTTATCGTCAAGAAAGGCAAGCTCTACACCCCTGATGTCTCAAGCTGTTTAGATGGCATTACCCGCAATACCGTGATTACGCTGGCGAAAGAAGAAGGCATCGAAGTCATCGAAAAACGCATCACCCGCGATGAAGTCTATACCGCAGACGAAGCGTTCTTTACCGGCACCGCCGCCGAAGTCACGCCGATTCGTGAACTGGATAATCGTCCAATTGGCATCGGTAGCCGTGGCCCGATTACCGAACGCTTACAAAAACGCTATTTTGACTGTGTGAAGGGTTTAGACCCTCTCCACGAAGATTGGCTGACACTGATTTAATATTGAAGCAGGGAGTGGAGCCCATCCACTCCCTTGATCTATGGTGATTGAATCACCAAGTATGAAAGAGAAACCCCATGGAACTCAAAGAAAACACCCAACGCGAAATCGAAGTACTGGCCAGCGATTTACCACTGCACTGCCCGATGCCTGACATGCTGAGCTGGAATTCACACCCACGCGTATTTTTACCTGTTGCCCAAAATGGCGAAGCGCTTTGCCCTTACTGTGGTACGCACTACCGCCTAAAAGCCGGTGAAGTTGTTAAAGGGCATTAATTATTAAGGCAGGTTTACCTGCCGTTTTACCCAATGTGGTGACACGCTTTGGCGGGTTTCGCCCACCCTACGCACGGATGAATTGGCCAAGCTTGCGCCTTATTTCACCGCCAATTCGCCCCTCCTGAGCTTATGAAAAAAATTCTGATTATTGCCCCGGCATGGGTTGGCGACGCCATTATGGCCCAGCCCCTTTACCGACGCCTGCATCAACGCCATCCCGGCCTGATCCTCGACGTGCTTGCCCCCGCTTGGACACGCCCCTTACACGCCCGTATGCCCGAAGTGAGCGAATCATTCGATACGCCTTTTGGTCATGGCGAGCTCAAACTTGGCACGCGCTGGACTTTAGCGCGGAAAATGAAAAAGCGTGGCTACGATCAAGTCATCGTGCTGCCTAATTCGCTTAAATCTGCGCTGCTACCGCTCTTTAGCGGCATCAAGACCCGCACGGGCTGGATAGGGGAATCGCGCTACGGTTTTCTGAATGACACCCGCGTACTCGACCCACTAGCCTTGCCGCAAATGGTTGAGCGCTTTGCGGCTCTTGCCGAAGACGCCGATCAACCCCTTGCCCGCCCCGTTCCCTTCCCGCATTTAGTGGTGAACGATCAAGACCGTGCCGCCAGCGCTGCCAAATTAGGCTTTGATACCAGCAAACCCATGATTGCACTCTGCCCCGGCGCAGAATATGGACCGGCCAAGCGCTGGCCCGGCAGCCATATGGCCGCCCTTGCCCAAACGCTGCTAAACCGTGGTTTTCAGGTCTGTATTTTTGGCTCGAACAAAGACCGTGAAATCGCTGATGAGATTCTGGCTGGCGCAGCGGATGTCATTGATTACTGTGGTAAAACGTCACTGGCTGAAGCCATTGATATGATGTCGCTTGCCCGCGCCGTAGTCAGCAATGATTCTGGCCTAATGCATGTGGCTGCGGCACTGGAACGCCCGTTGGTCGCGATTTATGGCTCCAGCTCGCCCGAATTTACCCCGCCTTTATCGGCCAATGCCAAAATTGTGACTTTAGACTTAGAATGCAGCCCCTGTTTTGAACGTGTTTGCCCGCTCAAGCATATGAACTGCCTCAATCAGCTCGGACCTGATAAGGTGCTGACAACCTTGGATCAATTATTGGCTTGATTTTTCCGGGGCTTTACCAATAAATGAAGGCCTTGCTTGAAGAAGGATTATCATGAAAAAGTATTTTACCAAAGCAGGTCTGTTATTCGCCATGCTGATCTCATCAACCGCTTATGCGGCCGATGTAGGGGTATCAGTACAATTTGGGCAGCCTGGTTTTTATGGCAGTTTCAATATTGGCGACTTTCAGCAGCCACGGCTCATTTATCAAGAGCCAAGAATCATACAACAGGTCTCTGTTGTTCAACCCCCGATGTATTTGGTCGTTCCACCGGGCCACGCTAAAAACTGGTCAAAACACTGTCGCCGATACAATGCCTGTAGCCGGCCTGTCTATTTTGTGCAAGAAAGCTGGTACAACTCGGAAATCGTCCCGCGCTATCGAGAGGATCGAAGCTACGATCGCGACGATGGTCGCTACGGCGATCACAAGAAGCATCACGGGCATGACCGAGGTCATGGAAAAGGAAAAGGAAAAGGTCATGGACATGACCGCGACTAGAGCGCTTTAAGCTTAAAACCATTCCTAAATCGATAGACTACTACCGCTTAGGGATGGTTTTAATGACAAATCTTCATGGCGACTGCCTTTTTTGTGACACGATTTTTACTCAGCGGTGATTCATCACTCCCCGCTAGAACGACCCACAATACACCCTTCCCAACCTGCTAAAAACCCTTAACACGGAACGACTTATGGAACACATCACCCTCGCCCCTATCGCCCGTGTCAACGGCACTGTTGCTCTGCCTGGCTCCAAAAGCATTTCAAACCGCACCCTTTTGCTTGCCGCATTGGCTGAAGGCACAACAACGGTGAAAGGGCTGCTGGCCGCAGACGATATCCACTATATGCTCGAAGCACTGAAAGCATTAGGGATTAAATGGGAGCAAATCGGGGATAGCCGTGATTTTATTGTGCATGGCGCAGCAGGTGTGTTTCCAGTTAAAACAACAGAATTATTCCTAGGCAATGCAGGCACCGCATTTCGCCCGCTGACCGCCGCACTGGCGCTCAGCCAAGGCCATTACACCCTCAGCGGTGTGGCCCGTATGCACGAGCGCCCGATTGGCGATTTGGTGAATGCCCTGCGTGAAGCGGGCGCAGATATTACATGCACCGGTGTGGAAGGCTACCCGCCGCTGGCGATTAAGCCCGCAACATTCAACGGGCAAGTCATCAAAGTAAAAGGCAATGTATCCAGCCAGTTTTTAACTGCACTCTTAATGGCTCTGCCACTCACCGGCCAAGCGATCACCATTGAAGTGATCGGTGAACTCATCTCCAAGCCTTATATCGACATCACACTCAAACTAATGGCTAAATTTGGCGTAGAAGTTACACAAAATGGCTGGAGCCGCTTTAGCATTGCCGCGGGCCAAACTTACCAAAGCCCAGGGATGATCGAAGTAGAAGGCGATGCTTCATCCGCATCTTACTTTTTAGCAGCGGGTGCAATGGGTGGCGGCAAAGTGCGCGTCACCGGCATGGGCAGCGACAGTATTCAAGGCGATAAGCGCTTTGCCGAAGCACTGGCCTTGATGGGGGCCGAGATTACTTGGGGCAGCAATTTTATTGAAGCCTCACCACCGGCCAGTGGTCAATTAATAGGCATTGATGCGGATATGAACCATATCCCCGATGCCGCGATGACCCTCGCCGTGGCTGCGCTCTTTGCCAAAGGCCCAACCACACTCAGAAATATCGCCAGCTGGCGCGTTAAAGAAACCGACCGCCTCAGCGCCATGGCCACCGAGCTGCGCAAAGTGGGTGCAAGCGTGATTGAAGGGGAAGATTTTATTACCGTAACGCCACCTAAATCACTCATTGCCAATGCCGCCATCGATACTTACGACGATCACCGTATGGCGATGTGCTTCTCGCTGGTGGCCGTCAAAGGGGTAGCAGTGCAAATTAACGACCCACAATGCACGGCAAAAACATTCCCCACTTACTTTGAAGAGCTGGCCAAGATTTCTGCTTAAGCAAATCAAACATCAATCCGCTTTGCCAGAGCCAAGCGGATTGATCGCTACTTATCTTATAACCGATCAGATTTTAGCGATATTGCCCCATAATCCGCTGCAACACTTGGTGAGACTGCAAAGCCGCAATCGCCTGATTAAGCGCTTTCACTGTTATTTTCCCTGAGCGGGACACCGCACACTGCCCCTTAAAGCTTCGAAGCACCATATACGGATGCAAAGGTGTTGTAAGCCGCCCCTGCCTCTGCTGGTATTCAAGCTCAAACTGATTAATCACCAGATGCTGCACCCGTCCCGCAGCCAGCTTAAGCAAATTATTACGCATACTAGGCGCATCATCGCGTACAAATGTTGCCCCCAAAGCCTGATCCAGCTCCGAATACACATAGCCCAAAACCGTACCAATCCGCACATTAGCAAAAGCATTCAGACTGGCTGGCTTGCCCGCCTGCTTATCACTGATCAGTAATTCCGCATTAGGGATAAAAGACGTGCTCCAGTCAAAAGCACCGGGCAACCAGACAGGCAAATAATTACATAGGATATCCGCATCGCCCCTTTCCAGAGCGTGTACCAGGCGCTTGCGCGGCAGCAGAATAAAACGGGCTTGTAGCCCCATCTGCCCAGCCAAAGCGTGGCCCAGATCAAAATAAAGACCCGCAGTTAACTGATGATTTTCCAGCTTTGCCCAAGGCATGCTATCGCCATTTAAAACTAATACTCTTAATTCAGTCGCCGATACAAACGTTGGGAACAACATAGTAAGGAGTGAATAGCGGAGGGTCATAGCAAGCATCTACCAAGCCTTGGCGTAAGTATTCAATAAAAAAACAAGAGGAAATTAGATTAAATAACATCACTCTACTTATATATTACTGAAAACTATCGAAAGCATCCACTCGCGCTTGCCTGACAAGCGAAGCGTACCGAGGCAAAAATAATGGCAGCCCAGAAGCTGCCATTATTTTTTGATCAAAATCCCCCGCCGGTTTAGCGTTTCTTCTGCACGGCCTTTGTACCTTTGGACCTAGCCAAGGGCGCTGTTTTATTTGGCGCTTTTTTCTTGCTGGCAACCGGGGCCTGCTTTACTTTTACTGACACTGCATTTTTACCGGTGCGCTTAGCCGCTTGCTTTTTAGTCACCCCAGACACTGCCGACTTCTGAACCGATCGTTTCTTGCCTGCCACACGCGCTTTAGACCGTGCCTGCTGCGCACGATAAACCACGGGCTTATTACTCGTCGCTACTGGTTTATTCGCGACTGAAGTGCGTTGAATAACAGGTGCCGCAGATGGCACATCAAAGGGCAAAGGATCATCTTCTGCCTGAACACTAAAAGACAAAAAAACTGCACTAAGTAGCAAAGGGAAAAAACCACGCATGAACATCTCGTCAGCCAAAGTGAATCAACAGCGGCCAGTATACCGGATTCAAACCAAGAGCTAGTGCTGCTCAGAAGTAAAAAAGGACCACAATTACGCTAAAAACAATACCACTTTACCCGCAGCAGGCGAAGGTATTCACCTTATCAGGGCAAAAACAAAATGCTTGCTCCGCACTTTTTTACACAGCCAAATCCAAGCTTAACCTTTTTTATCTATGTCTTTTAAAACAATATATTAGCGATTATTGGCATAAAATTGTGCTCGCAATCGCTATGCCATCAAAATAAAACAAAGGCAAAGTTAATCATCAAATACATGCGCGTAGTCATTGACATGACAACTACAGCTGCTACTATCCGCAAACCTTACAACTACAAATGAAGATACCACTTCATAGCAAAACAGATAGGCGAAAAGCCTGCAAACCTCTCTAAACCTGATCTGTACTGATGCTTATCCCAAGCATCAGGCCACAGACTTTATTTTGGATGGAGCAAGAGACAATGAAAGCAAAGATCCGAATCACGGCCCTATTGGCCGCGATGCTGATGAGCGCCTCCCTGATGGCAGCCGACTGGAGCGCCAGCAGCACTTACACAGCTGGCGTCACCGCAAGCTATAAAGGCCAGACTTGGAAAGCCAAGTGGTGGACACAAGGTAATGTGCCCGGCGCAGAACAATGGGGGCCTTGGCAATTAGTCAATGGCACGGCACCTGTACCTACCGCCGTGCCAAGCCCTGTTCCGACACCCGCTCCTACTCCCGCCCCAACAAAAGTACCCACACCGGCCCCTACTCCCGTTCCAACAAAAGTACCAGCGCCTGTGCCAACAGCCGTTCCAACACCGGCTCCTACCCCTCTGCCTACACCCGCGCCAACGCCAGTGCCTACTGCCGTTCCAACTCCGGCTCCGGGCACAAACACCTGCAAAGCAGCATGGGTATCCAGCAGCAGCTACACAGGGGGCAGCGTTGTAAGCTATGCCAACCACAACTACACCGCAAAATGGTGGGTCAACGCAGCTGAAGAACCTAGCAAGAGCGCTACATGGGCCGATAGCGGCGTATGTAGCGGTGGCAGCACAGGCAGTGGCGCAACACCACCCCCTACGCCTAGCGATGGTGTGCCTACCCTTAGCCAAGCCTTAACCCGTGAAGCCGACCTCACTAATAACGACTTTTTCCGCAAGGTAAAAGCATCGGTGCGCACCGCCAGCAACACCATTGTGGATGCGGTTGCTCCCGGAAAAAGCGATAACCCGCTGAACGTAAAACGGGTTGAAGCACTCGTTTCCGAGCAAAAGTTTCAGTACTATTTCTCGGCACGTCATCCTAGCTACACCTATCAGCGCTTCTTGCAAGCCATCGCCAAATTCCCCGGCATTTGTGATGACTACAGCGATGGCCGCAACGCAGACCAGATCTGCCGCCGCTCACTCGCTACCATGTTTGCTCACTTTGCCCAAGAAACCGGTGGCCACAGCGTCACACAGTACGGCATAGATGAATGGCGTCAGGCGCTGGTGCATGTGCGTGAAATGGGTTGCAACGAAACCGGTACAGGCTGCGGCTACAACACCGAATGTACCGACCCGGTGTTTAACGGCGTATGGACCTGCGGTAAGAACGCGGATGGCAGCTTTAAAAAGTACTTTGGCCGTGGCGCTAAGCAGCTTTCATACAACTACAACTATGGCCCGTTCTCGCAAGTGATGTTTAGTGGCGACCAAACCAAGCTACTTAACGAGCCTGATCTGATTGCTGAAAGCTGGTTGAATATGGCTTCTGCCACCTTCTTCTTTGTGTATCCGCAACCACCAAAGCCATCGATGCTGCATGTGATCGACGGAACATGGGTGCCTAATGCACAAGATAAGGCGCGTGGCTTGGGTAATGACTTCCCAACTACGATTCAAATTATCAATGCCGAGTGCCAGGACGCAACTCTTAAACCAGCAGCTAAAAATCGCATCGACTACTACACCGAGTTTGCGCGTGATTTAGGCTGGGATATCAAGCAAGAATCGATGAAGTGCACCGGCATGCAGCGCTTCGAAAAAGGCAGCTCCGCCGCCTACCCTATTTTCTGGGAAAAAACCTGGAATGCAGGGCAGGATAATCAGTGCCAGTTGGTCGATTATCAAACCCCATACAACGCGCTGATCGAAGGCAATTACGTGAAGTGCGTAGAAAAAAACTGGAATGTAAAGCTGAAATAAACACCACCGTTTTACTCCATACATTCATTCAAGCTTAAATTTTAAAGCCCCTGCGTCTTATCAGCAGGGGCTTTTTTTGTGAGGCTCATTAAGGATCAGGCTTAACGGACAGAGCTTGATCAAGCAACAATCAGCAAGCCTAAAGCTTAAATTTTGCAGCCGCGAGGGTAAGCTCACGCGCAAGCTCGTCAAGGCTGCGTACCTGTTCATGGGCAGCTTGCACAGAAGCATCGGATTCTTCCACCATCTGCGCGATCCGCTCCACATTGCCTGCAATACTATTACTCACCTGGCTTTGCTCCTGAGTTGCATTTGCCACATCACGGGTTTTCTCTAAAGTGGCACGTGTCACTGTATTGATCTCACGTAAGGCTAAAGCCGCTTTTTCTACCAGATCAACACCCAGTGCGACCTGAGTTTGCACGCCATCCATTGAGCCTGCAGCAATATCTGTATCCTCCTGCACAGCACGAATCGTACGGGTAATATCTTGTGTTGCACCGCTTGTACGCTCTGCTAATTTACGCACTTCATCGGCCACCACAGCAAACCCCCGGCCCTGCTCGCCAGCCCGTGCAGCCTCAATAGCGGCATTCAAAGCAAGTAAGTTGGTTTGATCGGCAATTTCTTTAATCACCGCACTCATACTATCAATTTCGCGAGAGCGCTCAACCAAACCACGAATCAAACCCGCTGCAGAGCTAATGTCACCTGAAATACGGCGGATCTCATCCGCGGCATGCTGCGCCATTTTTTCCCCCTCAGTAGCCAGCTCCGCAGCCTGCTGCGAATTAACTTCTGTTTCTCTGGCACTAGATGAAATATGGCTAATACTCACCGTCATTTCTTCAATTGCCGCAGCAGTGGAAGACGTAGCCTCCGAAGTCATCTGACTGCCTCGGCTGATTTGCTCCGTTTCTTTATTCAACTGCTGGGATGCATTAGACAAAGTGGACGACGCCTGATTAAAACGCTGCACCATATCATGTAAACCCTGCTGCATAGAGCGCATAGAGCCCATTAAGCTATCGCTACCTGCCTGTGTTTCAATCTGCCGGGATAAATCACCATTTGCAATGCCCTGCGCAATATCCGCTGCATCTTGAGGCTCCCCACCCAGTTGCCCTAAAATACTGCGCATCGTACCCAATGCCAGCATCCCCATCACAGCAAGAATCACCAAGCCTGCCACCAGCATTTTTATTGCACTATTCCAAAACAAACGGTCAATATCATCTAGATAAAACCCAGTACCAGGAATCCAGCCCCAAGGCTCAAATTGAATCACGCCGTTTAGTTTTGGATATACCGTTTTATCCTCGCTTCCTGGCCGTGCAACATAAGTTAAAGCAAACGCTTTTCCGTCTTTACTTTCAGCTAGGCCATCACGAATCACCTGCACTGCAGTTCTGCCATCCGGTGATTTTGCCCCCGGATCAGGCTTGCCCATACGCTTGGGATTAATATGAAATACAAAAGTATCATCTGTCATGCTACGAATAAAGAAATAAGTACTGCCCGCTCTTTGCGCAGCCAATGCCTCTTTAGCGCGGCTTTGCGCCTCTTCACGGCTCAGCTTTCCAGTGACCTCTAACTCCTGAAAGTGCGTTAATTGCGCTTTCGCCAAATCCAGCAGCTGAATAATTTGCGCCCGGCGTTCCTGCATCATGCTTTGACGCAGCTGGAATAAACTGCCAACGCTCACAATGATAATGCCCAAAAATGCGGCAATCACAATGATCCAAATCCGTGTTCTAAGTTTCATTTTTCGCGCATCCATCGGTGAAAATCATACATGCTAAAAAAAACAGCTTAAGATCAAACACAAAAAGACAATCAATATAACAATAGCCAAAATAAGGCAGCGTGCTTATCTTTTTTACGCAATACGAGAAGAGCCTAATTACCTTTATAAAAAATAATTTAGAACATACCCAAGGTCACGCCCTCTATTTAAATGCCGCAAAAAACAACAAAAGAACGACATACGCAAAATATCTTACCAAGCAGTAGTGTAATACTACCGCCTCAACGTCAAGGCCTTTATCCTTCGATATAAAACCACTCACCTGATATTTTTAGTAAAATAAACAAACCAGCATCATTAAAATACACCATATAAAAACACATCATTTATTATATATTTTTAATTATTAATCGTTAAAAAAACAAGCAGGTTATCGAAATTTATATTGTGTTTTTAGCGTGAGCAGCCGCATATCGCAGGGCTTTAAATCAGTAAATTTAACCTGATTATGCCGCTTGCTCAACAACATTATAAATATCGTAGGGCGGGTGAAACCCGCGTATTTATTCGGCATCGCTCGCGGGTTTCACCCGCCCTACAAATTCAAAAACTAAATCCCGCACTCAATAAATTCATCTACGTAGAGTCCATTGAGCAAGAGCCATAATCAGTAAATTTAAACTTAAAAAATTAGTTTTTTTAATAAATTAAATATGCAAAAAACACCTAATTAATTCAATGACCAATGTATTTATAAAAACCAGAAAAATTAATTACTATTTAACCAATAGAGTAGAATAAGCATAATGTCAGCAATACCAAAAAAAAGCACAAGCACTAATCAAGCTCAGCTAAAAGTCGTAATATATGCAGAACAAGCAACAAATAAACGATATTGGTACAAATCACACCGCCATCATGCCATCTGGCAAGAGCACAATTGAAAAGATCTCTATCTTGTTACACTGATCGGATATTGTTTTTGAGCAACATAAAATACAAAAAAATCTGCTATATTGCCCCGCCCCCAAGAACCATGATGCAGTACGCATGACACCGAATACGATCAATTATTTAGGAAATACCGACATGGCTCCGCAAGAAATTTCTCTGGATGTATTACTAGAAAAGTACGCCAAGGGCGAAGAAGCCTCGATTAGCGACGTACAGGCGCGGGTCGCCAGCGCTTTGGCCAGCGTAGAGCAGCCAGATTTTAAAGCGTACTTCGAAGAGAAGTTTTTGTGGGCGCAGCAAAATGGTTTTGTACCGGCAGGCCGGATTAACTCTGCCGCCGGTATGGATTTACGCGCTACGCTGATCAACTGCTTTGTGCAGCCAGTGGGCGATTCGGTTTCGGGCAGCACCGATGGCAAGCCAAGTATTTATACCGCGCTTTCTGATGCAGCAGAAACCATGCGCCGTGGTGGCGGTGTGGGCTACGATTTCTCGACCATTCGCCCTAAAGACTCCTTGGTGCGCGGCACACGCTCGCGCGCTTCTGGCCCGGTTTCATTTATGCAGGTGTTTAATGCATCATGCTCGACTGTTGAATCGGCCGGTGCACGGCGCGGCGCGCAAATGGGCGTGTTGCGTGGCGATCATCCGGATATTCTGGAATTTATCCGCTCAAAAGATCAGGGCGGGCTGACTAATTTTAATATCTCGATCGGCGTGACCGACGAGTTTATGGAAGCCGTCAACCAAGACAAAGACTTCTGCCTCGTGCACAAGGCCGAGCCTTGCGAAGAGAAGATCACAGCGGGCGCTTATCAGCGTGAAGACGGCCTGTGGGTGCACCAAACCATCCGCGCGCGCGCGTTGTGGGAAGAGGTGATGAAATCCACTTACGATCACGCCGAGCCGGGCATCTTATTTTTGTCGCGTATGAATGCAGATAACAATCTGTATTACTGCGAAACCATCGAAGCCACCAACCCCTGCGCCGAGCAGCCTTTGCCCGATTACGGCTGCTGCTGCCTAGGCTCGATCAACCTCACCCGCTTTGTGACGTCGCCGTTTAGCAAAGAGGTGAGTTTTGATTTTGAAGGCTTCCAAGCCGTGGTCAGCATCGCCATTCGCATGTTGGACAATGTATTGGAAGCCACCGCTTGGCCGCTGCCTCAGCAAAAAGCCGAAGCCATGTCTAAGCGCCGCATTGGTCTGGGCTATTTAGGCCTGGGTAGCACGCTGGTGATGATGGGCCTGCGTTACGATTCTGATGCTGGGCGTGCGCTAGCACAAAAAATCTCGGAAGTGATGCGCGATACGGCCTACCTTGCATCGGTAGATTTAGCCAAGGAAAAAGGCGCGTTTACCCTGTTTGATAGCACTCAATATCTAGCGGGCAACTTTGCCAAACGCCTGCCTAAAACAATTCGTGCGGCGATTGCCAAGCATGGCTTGCGTAACTCTCACCTCTTGTCCATCGCCCCAACCGGCACCATTACACTGGCCTTTGCGGACAATGCGTCTAACGGTATCGAGCCTGCGTTCTCTTGGGTGTATAACCGCAAAAAACGCATGCAGGACGGCTCAACGCAAACTTATGAAGTGGCCGATCACGCTTGGCGTTTGTATCGCCATATGGGCCACGATGTATCAGACGACAGCAAATTGCCTGAGCCTTTTGTCACCGCGCTCAATATGTCGGCTAGCGATCATATGAAGATGCTGGAAGTCGTGCAGCCCTTTGTGGATTCGGCGATTTCTAAAACAGTGAATGTGCCTGCCGATTATCCTTACGCAGATTTCCAAAACCTCTATATGGATGCATGGCGTGCAGGGCTAAAAGGCCTAGCGACTTACCGCCCGAATAGCATTTTGGGCAGCGTGTTGTCGGTCGCTGAAGCGCCGGTTGCTGTGGTAGAAGAAGAGCTAATCCCAGATGATGATTTGCTGCGCAAGCAGTTTGATCGCCGCCCGAATGGCGATCTGGAGTCGGTGACTTCTAAAGTGGCTTATATGACGTACGAAGGTAAAAAAGTGGTTTACCTGACCGTCAGCTTTATCCATATCACCGGCATGGTCGGCGGCGAGTTGGTCACGATTGAGCGCCCATTTGAATTCTTTATGCCTGCCAGCCAAAAAAGCGAAGATCAGCAGTGGATCACCGCCAGCATGCGCCTTTTATCCATGGCGGCACGCTCAGGCGGCTCGATCGCTAAATCGCTGGCCGATATGCGCGAAGTAAGCTGGGGCAAGGGCACGGTTCGTTGCGGCATGATTAATAAGGAAGACGGCTCGCAAGCGCCTTTATTCCACGAATCTGAAGTGGCCGCGATTGGCTATGCCTTGCAGCAAATCCTTACCAAACGTGGCTTCTTAGATGCGTCCGGCAATCAAGTGCCTACCAAACTACTCGCCACACGCTTTAAAAATAAGCATATGGCCTATGTGATAGACGATAGCCAGTATGAAGCCCCTTTGGCCCCAGTAAACCCCATCGCCACCGGCAAAAAATGCCCAGAATGCGGCGCTTACGCCTTGCAAAAAATCGACGGCTGCAGCCGCTGTGTGTCCTGCGGCTTTGTTGGAGCTTGTGGTTGATCTAGATAGTCTGTAAGCATAAAAGGCCCGCTATTTGCCAAGTAATTGGTTAAATAGCGGGCCTTTTTTGTGCCCTATTTTTAGATTTAGGGGATGTTGGGGAGGAAAAACCCCAGCCCCATCAATTTAAGCGACCTATTTTCGTAGGGCGGGTGAAACCCGCCGAGCCATGCTGAAAAAGACGCGGGTTTCACCCCATGTGCGCTAACCAAATTGGTTTTCCTTAGCAAACAGCGAAAAAAATAAGAACCTTGCTCTTCGCATAGGGCTTAAAAACCCCCTTGAAGCACGCCGAAGCGAGGAATAAGCGGCTCGGGGTTTCGGAAAAGGGGTAGCGAGGCAGCGAGCGAGCAGCCTTTTTCGCCGAGCCGATTATCCGCAGTGAGGGGCCTTCGTGCTGGTCGGGGCGGCCTTCTTTGGCTTCGTTTCTTGGCCGCGCAAGAAAGGAAGGTCCAGCGGGACGCCCGCACCTAAATCAACGTGCCGAAGGCACTAAAAAGATCTTTTTGACTTTGGTTAGCGCCTATAGGGTGAAACCCGCCGAGCAATGCGCTGAAATACGAAAACGGCGGGTTTCACCCGCCCTACAAAAGATGCAATACATGCCAATACATCGCTTTATACCTATAAAACCACCTTTTCTCTCGATCAAACCTTCGGTCATCACGTAACTCTAAGCACAAGCCAGCTCAAAAACGGGGGCGAGCGTAGATAAGACGGCTTCCATTGCGACGGTGGTTTTATCGCACAGCGCATCCAGCGACTCGGCCTCTTGTGCCAAAAAATCATGACTTAAAACAGGCAACTCATCGCCTAGCGCCTTGCGGGCCTTTTTATGCTTGGCTTCAATGGCTGCGGCTCTTTCTAAGCTGGCGGCTAGCTCTGGATGGCTTGCTTGAATTGCACGGAGCACAAACAGCTGGCCGCCCTTACCTTCGCACTTATCTTGCTTTAGCAACAGCGCCGCGCCGACTAAGCAATGGGCTTTATCCATGCTGGCTGCAAGGCGGCACAAGAAATATTCTTCGTGATAACGATAAATGGCTGCGGCATTGGCCACGCTTGAATCGATATCGCGAATCAACGCCACGGCAAGGCGCATGGTTTGTAAATCGTGCTCTAGCTCATTCATCCTGATCAGCAAGGCATGAGCATAAGCCTCTTGTGGGCTGGCCTTAAAACGCTGGCCTTCATCCAAAGATTTCAGCATCGTTTGGTAAGAGGCCCAATAGGGAGCAAGGCTTTGCAAAGCAGGGTGTTGGTTCAGCATAGCTTCTTCGAAAATACGTAAAGCGGTGATTATCCAGTGCCGCACAATAAAAAAGCCAAATGAATTAGAAAATCTAATCCATTTGGCTTATTTGAGTCGCTGAGTGACTCAGCGTTTAGGATAACTAGCGAAGATTAAGAACCGATACGGCCGCCATCGTTTTTAGTAATCACAATCGTGGCAGAGCGTGGGCGCTTACCAGCACCGTAGCTTGCGTTGGCTGGCCATTGACTGGTGTACAGATCTGGGTTAGCCAGATCAGCCAGTTTAGTGTTTTCACCTGGATGCTGGATATTGATAAAGATCGCCTTGCCATCTGGTGTTTCGCACAGGCCGGTAATTTCGCAATCTTTTGGGCCAACCAAGAAGCGTTTCAGCTTATCAGCCGCAGGTACCGCGCCGACCTGTGTGACCACATCCAGCTTCGTGCCGTCTTTCTTAGGGTGGCTCAGTGTTTTAGCACCGCCATCACCTACTCGGCCTGGAATCGCAGCCAACATCATGCAATTAGTCACATCGGTGTAAGCGCCATCATCGGTCTGAATCCAGCAAATACCGGTGTTCGGGCTAAATGCCAAACCATCTGGGCTAGAGAAATCTTGCTCTTCAGTCAGATTAGATAGATTAATCAGACCCTTGTCTGCGTCGGCTTCTGCACCAAACAAGTAAACATCCCAGATAAATGCGCCCACTGTTGCGCCTTCTTTGGTGCGCAGAATATGGCCGTTTGGATTGCCCGTGCCTTTCTTGCCATCTACGTCGGCATAAGCACGTGGATTAGCATTATCTGGAGCCAGCTGGGATGAGCCTGTTGGGTCCACATTGCGGTTGCTGTTGTTAGTCAGGGTTTGATAGAACTCGCCTGTTACTGGGTTAACACCACCCCACTCAGGGCGATCCATCTTGGTTGCGCCTACTGCATCGCCAGCCAAACGTGTGTTAATACAAATATCAGCCAAATCAGCAAATTTATAGCCAGCAAAGCCAGTGATCTTGGCATTGGACATCGACAACTCAATCCACTCGCCCGTGCCATCAGCGTTAAATTTAGCCACGTATAAAGTACCTTCATCAAGATACTTATCACCCATCGCCATACGATCAGCTGGGTTGGCATCAGCCGCTACCCATACCGCTTTTGACACAAACTTGTACATATATTCATTGCGCGAATCGTCGCCCATATACACAGTCAGCGGCTTGCCCACAACTGGGGTGCCAAATGCTGCGCTTTCATGAGCAAAACGGCCTAATGCGCTGCGCTTTTTCAGTGCTTTAGTTTTGTCGTAGGCATCCATCTCAATGATATAGCCCTGGCCGTTCAATTCATTACGATAGTCATCGCTGCCATTGGTCGATGCGCCTGTTTTGCTGATATTCCAGCGTGCGTATTTATCATCCGTGCCGCCGGTTTCCCAACCGTGACGTGAGGTGCCACCTGCACTACGGCCATAACGCTTGAGCGCAACCACGCTCTTATCGCCACCGCGAGCGGTATCATCGGCCGCAACACGAGTAAAGTAACCAGACCAGTTTTCTTCACCAGACAGGAAAGTGCCCCAAGGCGTTTTACCTGTACCGCAGTTATTAATCGTGCCACGGGTTGTTTTACCGTCTTGCGAGTATTTGGTAATCAACTGCGCATTGCCACGAGCAGGACCTGCGATTTCAACTGGGGTCAGCGGGGTAACACGGCGGTTAAATGCTGAGCTTTGAACGGTTGCCCATTTTTTATCAGTGACTTTTACTTCCACAACCGACAAGCCGTGGATAGCCACTTCTTTATCTACTTCAGCGGCTGGGCGTGGCAAGGTGGTTGTGCCGCCGTTAGCATGAATAAAATGAGATGAGAGTTTTTCATCTGTGGTCGCTTCATGGTTCATCGCCAACAAGCCACGATCTGCAGCTGATACAGATGGCTTACCTGCAGCATCCAGACCAAAGTATTCCATACCATCATGGTGATCACCGGCGCGATTATCAAAATCGCCATCCGTACCATCATTTTTGTATGCAGGTGTTGCGGTGCTCAGTGGATCGCCCAGAGCATAAATAATTTGAAAGCTATAGCCAGTCGGAATAACCACCTTGTCTAGCAAGCTTTTACCCACGGCGGTAAAGCCAAGCGCAGCTAAAACGGGGTTCAATGGTGTAGGCGGTGTTGTAGGTGAAACTGAAGCGGTAACATCATCATCACCACCCAAGCTACAGCCCGTCAGACCCAAGCCCATACCACCCACCATAGCCACGCCCGACAAGCTCATCCCCAAAAAGCCACGACGGCTCATCACCCTTTGCTCAAGGATAGAATCGAAAGTTGGATTACAGGAGTGGTTAGAATTTTCTTCGTTAAAATTATTTGACTTAGACATGGACTTAAATCACCAGTGGGGGAAGTAGGGCCACACTCTAATAGGTAAATATGACAGTTTTTCGTTAAAAAAATTACACAAAAAGAAAGTAATCGAAAGAAAAAAACTATTTTGTTTTAAACAAACTAAATATTTACTTCAGTAACATTGCCAACTAAAGCCCAAACCTTAGACCGCGGCGAAAAAGGGAAACACGTAACTCCACGGAGAAAAAACAATATAAACAAGGTGTTATGCGTAAAAGACCGTACTTTCTGTGGCATCAAGGTTTCAATAGTGGGTTTTATGCTCAACCCTATCAACTTGAGCTTATGTCATTGGATAAACCGGTGTTTATAGGGTGTATAACGACAAAGTCGTTGCTCACGACAAGCTGATGTGCAAGAAAAACAATTTGCACACCCTACGCAAAACCATACTTTGCTTTAACCATAAGTTGACAGGATTGGGGTGGAATGCTCGCGGCGGTGTACTAGCGCTCTTTAGATACTTTCAACCAGCCAATTTCCTGCGCTGTTTTCTCGCCAATTAATGTGCGGCTTAAATCCTCAGGAATTTTTGCCAATACTTCACTCAACGGA
Organism: Iodobacter arcticus; assembly: GCF_042664895.1. NCBI lineage: Bacteria > Pseudomonadati > Pseudomonadota > Betaproteobacteria > Neisseriales > Chitinibacteraceae > Iodobacter > Iodobacter arcticus. The sequence goes on along the minus strand of NZ_JBHTBQ010000047.1, from coordinate 47,632 downwards.
ATTCTACCGCCCATTATTTCTGCATAGCCTTGAGGATAGCGCGGTGCTTTATCTGGCTCGGCAAAGCCATCCGGGTAAAGAGGCAGATTGCTATTTAAATCGTATTTATCGGTAGCATTCAGCGTATGCAGTAGCTCGTGCCCCACAATCACTAAGTTTTGCTTGGCATATGCTTTAGCTGCAAATAAATTAATCCGCCCGATGCGGCCTTTATTCAGCGCAGTAGAATGGCTGAGCTGCGGATGCGTGGCCGGGTCGTAATACAATAAATACAAGCGGATATCCGGTGGCACGCTGACTTTAGGGCTGTTATTCCATGCAAAATATCTGAATTTCAAACTCCAAAGTATCGTATTTAAAACATGGCCATCGCTCGGCGGCACAGGGGGAATCTCTTTCACTTCTGCCCCCAATTGAAATTCAAAGGGGCGGTGTATATTTAGCTGATATTGCTTAGCCTCTGCGGCAAAATATTGCGTTAAAGGCTCAAAATCATCTTTATTTAAGCTCTGCAAATAAGCGCTTACTTCGGCGCTACCGCTTACATTCACCGGATATACGGCCACATATAAGTTTTTCTTCCATTCCAGCGCACCTTTATCCAGCCACGTGAATTGCGCCACCTTAGCCAGAATCAGCAATAAAACCACGATTCTTATTTTCTTCCACATACAAAACCTGTTTTTTTATTAAAAAAGGAGCAAACCAACATAAGCTTTGCCTTCGTATTTATTGCAGCAGCCATTCTTCAAAACGCACGGGCTGGCGTCTGGCATGCAATGATAAAAACCCTGATTAAGTCTTTTCACGGCAATAGTAAGCTAAATAGGAGGATCGTTTACGATTGATCCAATAAGCAGCGGCAAAGCGCAATATCAAGCATGGCCCGGCTCCACTATAATCATTGCCTTTTACCTATACATCCTGATACACGCAAGATGCAAACAGGCCCCAATATGGATCAAAGCTCCTTTTTTCTAAAAACCCTCGCCCTATTCACCGCCACCGCCATTGCAGAAATCATCGGCTGCTACCTGCCTTATCTATGGTTACGTAAGGGTGGATCGGTGTTTTTATTACTGCCAGCCGCACTCAGCTTAATGATTTTTGTTTGGCTACTGACTTTGCACCCCGCGGCCACTGGCCGCATTTATGCCGCTTATGGCGGTGTTTATGTCTGTATGGCGGTGCTATGGCTTTGGCTGGCAGACGGCATTATGCCGGATCGCTGGGATATCATCGGTAGCCTGATTAGCTTAATTGGCATGGCGGTCATTTTGCTCGCCCCCAGAGCAAATTAAATCAAGCGCCATTCATTTAATGCCGAATACATACCCCCCCTATCCAGCACTTCCCTATTAAGCAAGATATTGAGTAATATCATCATTACAAAAGCACTCACTGCTAATATCATTCTTTGTGGAGGTTTTATCTAATGAAAAACGTTAGAATCGAGCACGATTTATTAGGCGAAAAAGAAGTTCCTTTTGATGCTTACTATGGTATTCACACGCAACGTGCCATAGAAAACTTCAAAATATCGCAAGCCAAAATCAGCGATAACCCCATTATGGTAAAAGCATTAGCCAAAACAAAAAAAGCCTGCGCTTTGGCCAATGGCGAAATTGGTACCATAGAAAAGAAAATTTCAGAGGCGATTGCTAAAGCCTGCGATGAAATCATTAATAATAACCGCTGCTTAGATCAATTTCCCAGTGATGTATTTCAAGGCGGCGCAGGCACTTCAGTGAATATGAATGCCAATGAAGTCATTGCCAATTTAGCCTTAGAATTACAAGGCCATGCTAAAGGTGAATATCAATTTATTCACCCCAATGATCACGTAAACAAATGCCAATCGACTAATGATGCCTACCCAACGGCATTCAGAGTGGCCCTGTACGAGCACCTGCTGATTTTAATGCAGCATATGGAAACACTACAGCAAGGCTTTATTCGTAAATCAATTGAATTTAAAAATGTGCTTAAAATGGGCCGCACCCAGCTACAAGACGCGGTGCCCATGTCTTTAGGCCAGGAATTTCACGCCTTCGCCACCTTAATCAAAGAAGATATCCGCTTAATTGGGCAAATTAAAAACCTATTGCTCGAAATTAACCTAGGCGCTACCGCCATTGGCACCGGCATTAATGCACCCGCTGAATATCGCCCGATTGCGGTAAAAAAACTCTGCGAAATCACCGGCTATGCCTTTACCTCATCCGAAGATTTAATTGAAGCCACATCTGATTGTGGCGCTTATGTGATGGTTTCTAGCGTATTAAAGCGCACCGCTACCAAGCTATCGATGATTTGCAATGACTTACGCTTATTATCATCCGGCCCGCGGGCGGGTTTAAAAGAAATTAATCTACCCGAATTGCAAGCAGGCTCTAGCATTATGCCCGCCAAAGTAAACCCCGTGATACCAGAAGTGGTGAATCAAGTTTGCTTTAAAGTGATCGGCAATGATTTAACCATTACCTTGGCAGCAGAAGCAGGGCAATTGCAACTCAATGTAATGGAGCCGGTCATTGCATCGTCTTTATTTGAATCCATCCATTTACTACAAAACGCCATGCTAGGGTTAAAAGAAAAATGTATCGACGGCATTAGCGCCAATATAGAAACCTGCCGCCGCAATGTACTCAATAGCATCGCCATTGTGACCTATCTCGATCCCGTGCTAGGCCATGCAAAATGCGATGAAATTGGCAAAATTTGCGCGCAAACAGGACAAACCGTGATCGAAGTGTGCTTAGAGAAAAAACTACTCAACCAGGCACAATTAAACGATATTTTCTCAAATGAAAACCTGCTTAATCCGCAGTATTTGGGTAAGCGGTATTGATTCTATAAAGTATTAATACAAAGGTGTTGATTAAAAACCCCACTCAGCTGAGTTGGGGTTTTTTTGTTTTAAAACATGAAGCAGAACCCATAGCGGCCGCATGTGAACGAAAAACCACAAAACAGAACGTTCGTTCTTTTTTTATTGAAGCCCCCCATAGCCCCATGCCATACTCATCAGCACATCTTGGGTTAAACTCAACGTAAGGATTAAATCATGCAAAACTATGTCACTTTAGGAGCCAATGATCATGAAACATCATGCGCTTTCTACGATGCGGTATTAGCCACCATCAATTGGCGCTCGCATATGAACTTTCCTAGCTGGAAGGCGTATTCAAGTGAAGGGCTAGGTGAAGGCTTAATTGTCTGGGTGGCTAAACCGTTCAACTCCGCGCCCGCCACAGCGGGCAATGGGGCGATGGTCGGCTTTGCCGCCAGCTCACGCGAGCAAGTCGATGCTTTTTATGCTGCTGCTATTGCCAACGGCGGGACAGATGAAGGCGCTCCAAGCGTACGGGCTTATGGCCCAAATTGGTATGCTGCCTACGTGCGAGACCCTGTAGGCAATAAATTAGCGATTGTTTGCACAGAGGCTGTCTGAGTTTGAAACGCTTATAGCGTATTCATCTTTAGAGCGTAATCAACTTGTTTTTTTAACAGACCCATTACTCTATGACCATATTGAATTGATAGCAAAAATGTTGGGTTGGGTGGATAGGGTGAATTGGTTTGGCGTACTGCGCTTCGCTTCGAGTACGCCCTACTCATTTCGCCGCTAATTCACCCGCAATTCCTTAGCCAAATGTGGCGCTGCGTAGACTTGGTCTAAGGAATATAAAATAGCCTGCGCGTCCACGGATAGGGCTCTGGCGGTTTCGTCGGTGTAGACAAAGCGCCCGCCTAGGCTTTCTAGATTGCCGTCAAAAATCAGCCCTACCCATTCGCCCTTACTATTAACCACGGGGGATCCGGAGTTGCCGCCGATAATATCGGCGGTGCTGACAAAATTAAGCGCGGTGCGTGGGTCGAGCTTGCTGCGTTTTTGGGCAATGGTTTCAGCCAGATCAAAAGGCACCTTACTTGCAAAGCCATCGGCTCGGGCGAGCAGCCCGCCAAAAGTGGTTTTCCAAGGTGTAGCAATGCCGTTCGAGGTATAAGCTGCGGCCTTACCGTAAGACAGCCTTAATGTACCTGTGGCATCCGGCGGCAAAGTCTTACCGTAAAGCGCAAAGCGGGCTTGGCCTAGCTTTTCTGCGGCTTGTTTAATTGGCGTTTCTATCTGCTCTTCTTTAAATTTCAGCAGCTCTCGGCGTAAGGGGTAGACGGCAAGCGCGATTTTGATCAGTGGGTCTTCTGAGGCTTCGATCGCTTTTACGCCGCCTTCCAGTAAGCGCACCCGCTCTTTTACCTCATTGATGTGACTTTTCTTAACCACCGCCTCTGCCCAAACAATGGGCGATTTTCCGCCCAGCGTGGCTTGAATAAAGGGATGATTTTCTCCCAATAAATCGAGCGCTTCATTAATCCCTGCGGCAAGGCGTATCGCTTCTAACTCTTTGTAAATCGGCACATCGGCACGTAACTGTCGCTCCAACGCGGTAATTCGCGCATCGCGGTAGGCACTTAGCCGCACGGAGTCGGGCAATTGCCGCTCAAAGGCTAGCTCAACTAATTTGCCCGCCTTATCAAACAGGGTGTAATGGCCATAGCTCACCGCCCAAAATTCTTTAGCTTTTGCGATACCTTTAGCCGTTGCCGCGTCGATATCCGCCCATGGATCGCCTGCTAAGCCTTTCTCTTGATACGCCTGACGAAATTTCGCCTCGTCAGCTTCTTTACGTGCAATCAAGAGCGGATCTTTCAGCGCTGCATATTCGCCAAGTAAGGCTTTTTGCCAGTTTTCTGTGCCAAACAATACGTCTAGTGCCTGTCTTGTGGCTTCGGGGGAGCGTTTAGAAAACGCATGCAGTAGCTGTTGCTGCATTTTTGCACTCGCCAGCTGGATCGGCATATTAATATCGCGCAGCGCTTTCAGTTGTGCCAGCGTTTGTAAGCGATCGGTGTTCCCTGGATGCCCCATCACAAATACTGCATCGCCCTCGCCTATCGGCTTATCGGCTAATTTCAAGTAGTGCTTTGGCGTAACAGGCTTGCCATGTTCATACACCCGAAACAGCGCAAAATCGAGGGCAAATCGGGGATAAACAAAATTATCTGCATCCCCGCCAAAAAATGCGGCCTGATATTCTGGTGCAAAAGCGAGGCGTACATCGTTCCATTCTTTAAAGCGATACAGGTGATAGAGCGAGCCGTGATAAAGCGAAACCACCTCGCACTGCAAAGCTGTGGACTGCTTACAATTACTTTCTAAATCGGCAATTACCGTCTTACGCAGCGCCGTGCGTTCTACATCATCTTTACCTGCTGCTACGGCTGTGCTTACTACTTCACTCACGTCATCGCTAGAAATCAGTACCCGCGCCATGCCACCGGGGCACTTTAATTCATCGCTGGTTTTTTTTGCCACATAGCCCTTTTTTTGCAAATCGCGCTCTGCGGTGGAAAGCTTATCGATGCAACTCATCGCCACATGATGGTTGGTGAGCATCAGCCCATCTTTAGAAACAAAAGAGGCTGACGCGCCAAAATTCACTGCGGACTGTTGCAAATGCTCGAGTAAGGCGGGGCTTAAAGTGCTGCCATAGCGCTGTTGCACCAAGGCGCTAGGCGGATTATCAAAGGTCCACATTCCTTCATCGGCAAAGGCCGACATAGCAAAAACCATCAAGCTGCTTAAATAAGCGTAGCGCTGCTTCATTTTGTATCCCCTGTTAACGGCCCTTATATTTAGAGCCTAAGATTTGCTCATTATTGACTTCCCGATTCCAAAACAACGTCATTCCCGCGTGCCTTTGGCGGGAATCCAGTAGCGCGACTGGATCCCTGATAACAACATTCGGGGATGACGGATTACCATACTGGGGAGTTATTTCAAGCCGTTATAGGCATCAAGTTAGGCTTTTGTCATGCCCGTGACCACTCATTTGCAAGCATTTCATCATTCGTAGGGCGGGTGAAACCCGCCGTTTTCCATAGTGTTTCATGCCAAATTCTGGCGGGTTTCACCCGCCCTACAAAAAAATCCGGCATGTCATTGGCTTAACTTGATGCGCATAGTGGAGTTATTTCAGGCCGTATCCCTATCTATCGACTTACACAATAGTTAAGCAGTCTAAGTATATAGAGGGATACGAACAAGCAAATGTCATAATAAAATCATCAAATACTTACCGCAACTTGAATTAAATCCATATATTGAGCTATCATCCCCCTCAGGTCTGCAGCTCACCTAGGCGTCGCCAGTTCATATGAACCACGCTAAACCTGCCATGGCGAAAAAATCATCTAGTTTTTGCTTGGCCCGAACCCTAGTGCCAAGCCGTAACGGCGACCAGCGGCAGTCTTTCAGACTTAGGCACGACAGGAGATTCGACCATGTCGCGCACTACCTACCCTTTTTATACTTCCGATATTTCGGCTCTCGCCCGCTCGCTCAAACAGCAATGGGCACTCGAGCCTGCCGCCCCTGGCCACTTGCAAATCCTCAATATGCTGGCACGCGCCGCTGGCTTTAGTAATTTTCAGCATCTCCGTGCGGCAGCAGAAGCGCCAACGCCGGTAAGCAATATCTACTCCCCGCTGACCAAACGCTTGCTTCGGTATTTTGATGAGCAAGGGCGTTTGATGCGCTGGCCTACTAAGTTTTCTGAGCAACTACCCTGCATCTGGCCAGTCTGGGCCAGCTTCCCCGCCCAGCTAGAAATGGACGAGAAAGCTGCCAATGAATGGATTAAAAGCGCAGAAGCCATTGGCGATCACGTGCTGCTGCGCCGCGAGCTGGTGAATTACAAGCTGATCACCCGCACGCCGGATTGCCGCGTTTACCAGCGGCTGGAGCAGGATATTCCGGAAGAGTTGCGGGAGTTTATGGCAGAGATTGAGCGGCGTAAGGCGGCAGTCGGAGCTTAAGCCTACCGATCAAAAGCACACCTTGTAATACAACAACAGGTTTCGCAGGGAGCACAACGATGAAGTCGTTGTGCTCCAAAGCGGTGCGCAAGAAAACCGACTTGCACACCCTATAAAAACTGTAGCTATTTGTAGGGCGGGTGCAACCCGCGTACTTTTCAGCATCGCTCGCGGGTTGCACTCTCCCTACGAAAACATTTACTTAAGTTGATAGGATTGCCCCTAATCTCCCGCCAAAGGCGTTAAATCTGCGGTATTCACGCAATTAAAAATACCCACTGCCCAGTAATTTTGGCTCAGCCAGGCTCTAGCGTATTGATGGATATATTCAGAGGTGAAGCTAGCAAAATCAGACGTTGTTGCAATAAGATACCCAACATGCCGCGTTTAGAGTGGCTAAACGCCGCATCTGCATCACTCATCGATTCTGCAGGTAAAGCCCAGCCCCATACCGCTTGTGGGTGAGCAATGCCCGGCACATCGTGGTGGCTAAAAAAACGGCGGGTTTCCCCGCCGTTTTCTAGATACTCTAAAAAATCAGCACTCCACGATATTTACCGGCAATTCAATCATATTAATTGCCAAGCCACCGCGGGCGGTTTCTTTGTATTTGGTGTTCATATCGCGGCCGGTATCGCGCATGGTTTTGATCACGCGATCAAGCGATACAAAATGTTGGCCATCGCCGCGCAGCGCCATACGGGCGGCGTTAATCGCTTTAATTGATGCCATGGCATTGCGCTCAATACATGGCACTTGCACAAGGCCGCCAACCGGATCACACGTCAGGCCCAGATTATGCTCCATGCCAATTTCTGCGGCGTTTTCGACTTGCTCAGGCGTACCGCCCAAAACTTCTGCCAGCGCACCTGCGGCCATCGAGCAAGCAGAGCCCACTTCACCCTGACAACCCACTTCTGCGCCAGAGATAGAAGCATTCAGCTTAAACAAAATACCTATCGCGCCCGCAGTCAGGAAAAATCGCACAATGCCATCATCACTCGGGTTCGGTGTAAAGCGAGCGTAATAATGCATTACGGCAGGGATAATCCCTGCTGCGCCATTGGTAGGCGCAGTCACCACCCGACCACCCCCTGCGTTTTCTTCGTTGACGGCCAGTGCGTATAAATTTACCCAATCGAGCACGGTAAGCGGGTCGCGCAGCGCGGCTTCAGGGGATGCCAGCAGTTTTTGATACATATCGGCAGCGCGGCGTTTTACTTTTAAGCCGCCAGGTAAAATGCCCTCATGCTCGCAGCCCCGTTTTACACAGGCTTGCATCACCGCCCAGATCTCCAGCAGACCAGCGCGAATTTCATCTTCGGTGCGCCAGGCCAGCTCGTTTTCTAACATGATCTGGCTAATGGTTTTACCGTGACGCTCGCACAGAGCGAGTAGCTCGGCACCGCTCTTAAACGGGTGCTTTAGCGTCGTCACGCCGGGCGGATTAAAGCCCGCATCCACGGCGGCTTCATCCACCACAAAACCACCACCTACCGAGTAATAAGCGCGCTTAGAGAGACTCTCGCCTGTCACATCAAAAGCTTCGAAAGTCATGCCATTCGGGTGAAATGGCAGTGTTTTGCGCTTATGCAAAATGAGGTGTTCGGCCTCAATAAATTGAATTTCATGCTTGCCAAGCAGATTTAACTTTCGGCCTTCACGAATGGCGGCGACCATCTCATCCACCTTTTCGGTGTCCACAAGGCGAGGTGATTCGCCCTGCAAGCCGAGTAAAACCGCGATATCCGAGCCATGGCCTTTGCCCGTGGCACCTAGGGAGCCAAATAACTCGCTTTTTACTTTGGCGACTTTCTCAAGGATGCCGTCTTTCTCTAAACGACGAGCAAAGGTACGCGCAGCCCGCATCGGGCCAACGGTGTGCGAGCTGGATGGGCCCAGGCCGATCTTAAATAAATCAAATACGCTAATTGCCATTTTATGTATCTCGGGTAATGCCTGCTGCTGCGCTGAGTGCATGCTCGAGTCGCTTGCAGGCTATTGTTAGATCTGTTTTTTAATAGATTGTTTTTACGGTATATCGTTCAGCTTAATCGCAAAATGAAGCGACTAAGCGTTGTTGTTTTTCACATGCTGGTGAGCAAGCTTCACGACTTAGCGGATGTAATCCATGGTTAGAAGTGCAAAGCGGCTACGTTTGAACAGGGCGTAGAGGATAACAGTGCCCGCTCAGCGTAAGCCGAACGATGCCCCTCTGTCCTTTTGCCTGAGAGATTGCGGCACGATGCAGCACATCGGCCATGCTTCCTTCGGCGAGGCAGGCTAAACCTACCTTCTCTCCAGATTGCCAACGCCATCACAGTTCTTTTGCCTGAGAGTTTCTGGGGCGATTCCCCTTCGGCGCTGTGCTAACAGTCTCTCCTGCAATGGCTGCGGCAAGTCTTGGCGATCAAACCAAGCATGGCCGCGTGGCAGCAGCCAATCTATTGAAGCTTGCACTGGCTGTCAATTCATGATTAGTACTAAGCTCAATAAAAAGCCCCACGCTGACAATAAGCATGGGGCTTTTTAATAAATAAGCAGCAATACGGCTGCTTAAATCACTTAAAACATACCATTGCCATTGGCATCTTTCTCTGGCACGGCCTGAATCACATCCCAATGCTCGATGATCTTGCCATTTTTAACGCGAAAAATATCCACAATCGCCACGCCACGCTCACCGGCTTTATCTTGGGAGTGAACATGCAACATCACCAAATCACCCTCTGCAATCACCCGCTTAATCACAGCACGGGAATTCGGTGAATTAGCTTTTATATAACGAATAAAATCCTGCAAAGGCTGCACACCATTCGCTACTTCCGGATTATGCTGAATATAATCTTTAGCAATAAACGGTAAAACACCCTCGGTGTCCAGCTTATTAAATGCAATATCGTAAAACTTAAGCACCAGCGTTTTATTTTTCTCTTCCTTAGGCCCGGCCATTGCCGTTGCTGCCAGCAAACCTAATATCATCGTAATAAGTAATTTTTTCATCTTAAATATCCTTTAGCTGCGTATTTAAACAAAAAGCAAAAAATGAAGAGCGCCCGCCCTGCAAACTATAGCTATTTCTTAAAAACATCACACTCTATCACCCAGCTACGGTAACAAAAATTAGCCTCCCATAGCCAGTACTCATACCACCTTACTAACTAGCAAATTAGTCAATTCACAGCCACACAATCTACTCTACTCAGCCAGTCGTAATGCGTACCTCAAGCCCGGTATTTTTCCATCTAGGCAAAAGCCGTGAAAAAGGCTTGATCCCGCAAGAAGCGCCGTATTACGATGCGGGGATAGAAGATGAAAGGCGGCTCCTGCTAGCCTTCACGGGAAGAGACAAAAAAAATGAAAAATCATCGCCTGTCCAAAGGTTTCACCCTGCTGGAATTACTCGTTGTTTTGCTGATTATTGCCCTGCTTGCCGGTTACGTTGGCCCCAAGCTGTTTGGTGAGGTAGGCAAAGCCAAGACTAAGACTGCGGCAAGCCAGATGAAATCGATTGCCGATGCGCTCGATCATTACCGCCTTGATACCGGCCACTACCCAAGTACCGAGCAAGGCATCAATGTGCTGACCAAAAAGCCAAGTGACGAGCCAAAGTGGCAAGGCCCTTATTTGATGAAAGACGTGCCGGCAGATCCTTGGGATAGGCCTTACGTTTACAACAAACCGGGGGAAAACGGCCGCGACTACGATTTGCTGACCATGGGCGCAGACGGCAAAGCCGGTGGTACAGGGGAAGATAGCGATGTTAGCTATTAACGCTTAAGGCGGGTGCAAGCCGCCAATGCACGCTGACTTATATTCCTTTACAAAATGGCGGGTTTCACCCGCCCTACGAAGCCCATCTAGAAGCCCCCATGCGCTACACCGTTAAAGCCTTGCAGGCAGGCAAACTGCTGCAGCTGGATATCGACGCCGCTAATGAAAGCGAGCTAAAGGATAAGCTGACGGCGCAAGGACAGCAGTTTTTATCTGCCAAGGCGCACAGCAGCTTTAAACTCTCCACCAAAGCATTTGACCTATCGCTATTTACCCAAGAGCTGATCGCGCTTTTGCAAGCGGGGCTGACGCTAGTTGAAGCAGTAGAAACGCTTAAAGAAAAGAGCGCGCAAGATACGAATGGCGATGTATTAAGCCGCATGATTGAAGGCCTGTACCAAGGCTTACCCTTATCTAAAGTGTTGGCACAAATGAGCCAGCACTTCCCGCCTTTATATATCGCCACCGTTAGCTCAGCAGAAAAAACGGGCCACCTTGCCGATGCGCTGGGGCGTTATCACCATTACGAATCTAGGCTGGCCGCAGTTAAAAAGAAGGTCATTTCGGCGGTAATTTACCCGCTGGTCGTGATTGGTATTGGCGGCGGCATTATGCTGTTTTTGCTGTTTTATGTGATCCCAAAGTTCAGCCAGATCTACGCGTCGATGACAAACCTACCTTTTGCGGCACAAATGATGCTGTGGTGGGGGGATTTGGTGCACAAGCACGGCTTGATGATGTTTGGCGGCTTGGTGCTTAGCGTGGTGTTGGCGGTGTTTTTGCTGCGTACCGATGCAGCCAAAAGTGCTTTACGTGAAGCCTTTTGGCGCTTACCGCGTTTAGAGCAATACCGGCGCTTATTTTCACTGACGCGTTTTTACCGCACCGTGGGCCTGCTGCTGGCTGGCGGAATTTCGGTGGTGCATGCGATGGAGCTGGCGGCGCAGTTATTGCCACTAAAAATGCAGCTTGGCTTACAGCAAGCCTTGGTCGATGTGAAATCGGGCCAGGCCCTTTCTCAAGCCCTACCCCGCTACCAACTGACAACGCCTGTGTCGGAACGCTTACTACGCGTTGGGGAACAAAGCGGTGAGCTGGCCACCATGTGCGAGCGCTCGGCGCAGTTTTGCGATGAAGAGCTAGAACGCGCCATCGATATGTTTACCCGCCTTTTTGAGCCCATTTTAATGTTGATTATTGGCGTATTGATCGGCGGAATTGTTTTTCTGCTGTATATGCCGATTTTTGAGCTGGCTGGGAATATGCAATGACAGATGCCACATATATGCCAGCGATGACTGAAGCGATCACAATCTCTTCACCCAAGCTCAGCCTAGAACTGATCCAAACATTACGCCAAGATCAGGCCCCGCTTGCTCCGCGTTTGCAGCAGGCGCTATCCCTAAGCGATGCCGATTACGGCGAGCAGCTTAGCCGCTTTCTGGGCTTGCCGTTTTTAAGCCTCGATGCCATCAGCGCGCTTAGTCCGCGTTATGATCTGCTGCCTTACGGTGAAGCCGTGGCAAGACAATGCCTGCTACTCGATGGCACAGATGGGCTATGTGTTGTGCTGGCCGATCCTTTCGATGCCGCTCTGCGTAACTGGCTACGCCAGCGCTTATCTGTAAGCTATAAAACTGCTTTTGCCCATCATCAGGCGCTACGCACTTACTTAGAGCAGTTTGAAACCTCACACCGAGCGATGGATCAGCTAGGGGTTGGCGAGCAAAGTGAAGTCAATCAAGACGGCATCGTTGAAATTTCACTGGCGACCTTGGCGGCTGATAAAAAGCCAGTGGTCAAACTGGTGAATTCCACGCTGTACGACGCGCTCAAGGCCAAGGCATCTGATGTGCATATGGAAAGCACGCCAAATGGCTTAACCATTAAATACCGTATCGACGGTGTGCTGCTGCATATTGGCGGCGCAAACGGCTTGGAGACCGCCGAGCAAGTCATCTCTCGGATTAAGGTGCTGGCCGATCTGGATATTTCAGAGCGCCGCGTGCCGCAAGACGGACGCTTTAAGGCAAGGATTAATGGCCGGGAAGTAGATTTTCGCGTCTCCATCATGCCGTCGATTTACGGCGAAGATGCCGTGCTGCGGGTATTAGATAAGCAAAATGGAGGGGATACCTTTAAGCAGCTGCGTTTAGATATCTTAGGCTTTGATGACGGCACGATGGCGCGGATCAGAAGTTTGGCGCGTGAGCCTTACGGCCTGCTGCTCGTCACCGGCCCTACCGGCTCAGGTAAATCGACCACGCTTTACGCCACTCTTTCTGAGATTAATACCGGCGAAGAGAAAATCATCACCATTGAAGATCCGGTGGAATACCAGCTGCCCGGCGTATTGCAAATTCCTGTGAACGATAAAAAAGGCCTGAGCTTTGCCCGTGGCCTGCGCTCGGTGCTGCGCCATGATCCGGATAAGATTTTGGTGGGTGAAATTCGCGATGGCGAAACCGCCAATATTGCGGTGCAAGCGGCGCTAACTGGCCATTTGGTGCTCACTTCTGTGCACGCCAACAATGTGTTTTCGGTGCTCGACCGCTTTATTCATATGGGCGTAGAGCCGAATAGCTTTGTGGATGCGCTGATCGGCGTGGTGGCCCAACGGCTGATTCGTAAAGTGTGCCTGCATTGCGTAGTGGATGACGAGCCCGACGAAGAGCTACTCGCCACATCGGGCTTAAACAGCGAAATAGTGAAAGGCTGGCGATTCCGTAAAGGCGTTGGTTGTAAGGCTTGCCGTAATACCGGCTACCAAGGGCGTAAGGCGATTGCCGAGGTATTACGGCTAAACGACGAGCTAAAGCAAGCCATTGCCAGCCGCGCGCCAGCCGTAGAACTCAAACAACTCGCCGCACGCTTTGGATTTTTGTCGATGCGTCAGCAAGCTTTGGCCGTAGTGGCCAGCGGAGAAACCACCCTACAAGAAATCAATCGTGTGACTTTTGTGGATTAAACGATAAAAACCTTAGATCTGTAGACACAGAGAACACGGAGTTTAAAAGCAGCACACGGAGAAAAACGAGGAAACGTAGGGCGTAATGCGTCTGGATAAAGCACCACGCCCTACGTGTTGTAGTTTCATAGGGTGCAAAACGCCGTAGGCGTTACGCACCGCAACAAACTTAAAAGAACCTTAGATCTGTAGACACAGAGAACATGGAGTTTAAAAGCAGCACACGGAGAAAAACGAGGAAACCCTAGTGAAATCAATAGGTGGTTTTATGATTTTGATCTGATTTTAGATAGGTTTTTCCGTGAAACTCCGTGTTCTCTGTGGCCTCCGTGTTTCAAGACTTGGGTTTTAGACATGGACTGCCAATGGAGTAGGCGCGTGGGCATAAAGACTTGCCCACCCTGAATGGTTATATACCTTTGTTTTTCTCTGCGTGCTCTGTGTGCTCACTGGTCTCTGTGTCTACAGACTTTTTAGCATTTTTAAAGATTTGAATTTATTGCCTAACTACTTTGCAGGAAAGCAATCGTGCCCCCTTTATGGATTGAGCATAGCGTTTGGCTAGCGAGCAAGAAGCTGACTTTGGCCAGCCAGCCGCGCTTACAAAAAGCAGATACTGAATGGGCGTCGACCACGGTTGATGTGCAATCTGCTGCGCTGGCTTTGCAGCAGCGGCTAGAGACTCGTCCTAAAAGCAGCATCAGCACATTGAATATACTGCTCAGCGGGGATTGGGTACGTTACGCCGTGCTGCCTTGGCAAGATGGCTTGTATCAGCCCGATGATTGGAAAGCTTACGCTCGGCTAACTTTAGCCCAGCAATTTGGTGGCTCTACCGAAGGCTGGCGGCTGTGTATCAACCCAGCGGGCTATGGTGAATCGCGCTTGATCGCCGCCATGGATGAATCCATTTACCAAGTGATCATCGAGCTGGCGCGCGTGAATAAGCTGCGCTTAAGCAGTGTGCAGCCGCTCTTTTCGGCAGTACACCAGCAGCATCGCAAACAACTCAAAGCTACCGAATTTGCACTGGTGATCACCGAGGCCGATCAGCTTTGCTGTGGTTTTTGGCGGGATACGGCATGGCAAGGCATCGTCAGCCTGCCGCTTAATCAAGATTGTGAAGCACTGCTCGATGGCGGTATGGCGGCGCTATTGCGTCAAGCGGCCATGCTGGCGCAAGTGTCTTTGCCACCGCAAATTTATATCAGCTCGTCCAACCACCCGCTCGCCAAACTCAGCCTACCGCAATGCGAAGTCAACTATTTAGGCGCGGTCCATCCATTATTTGCTGGGGATTTGGCGATATGAGCATCGTGCAAAAATACACGGGTTGCACCCGCCCTACGATATTGCCCCCGCATCGCGATCAACCGGACCTTGCCGCATGAAGCCTATGCAACTCGACTTTCATCGGTCCCCAAGCTCAACGCCCTGGCTGGGTTTAGCCCTTGTTGTAGCGGCAGTGATTGCCCTACTGTGGGTGATGACCCGCCTTGATATTAGCGATCAGGCACGCCAGCAGTTGGATGCTCGTGAAGATGAGATCAGCTGGCAACGCCGTCGCTTGGATGAGGCACAGAACAAAGAGAAAAAAGAAGCACCAACCAATGCCAAGGTATTGGCTGCGCATCAGGCACAGCAGCAGGCCATCGGGCCGGTACTGGCGGTGCTCGAGCAAACTTGGCTGCCCACCATTGCCTATACCCGTATCGAGCTAGCCAGCAGCGAGCATCTGATCAAGCTGGATTTAGAAGCCAAAACCCTCGCCGATGCGCTGGCCTTGGTCGATCGCCTCGGCAGCAGCAAGGGGGTAAAAGCCGTTTCTTTATCCCGGCATAATTTGCGCGCCAGCGATCCTTTTCACCCGGTGCAAGTGAACCTAGATATCGTTTGGGAGCCGCGGCTATGAATGCGCAGCGACTCATACAACAGGCCATTTGGTATCTGCGCCAATGGCGGCAATATGCGGGGATTTTGGCGATTGCAGGCTTGGTTTTGCTGCTACTGGCTGGGGCGCTTTATGTGCAAAAACTACAACCCATCCAAAAAGATTTAGAGCGCCGCGAGCTGAGCTTGCTAGAGGCGGCAAGGAAACTTAAACAATCGGCATCCAGCGCATCTGCTACCGCCAGCAGCGTGGCCGAGCGCCTGCCGCAATCGAATCAATTTACCGCGTTTTTACTCAAGCTCAATGAGCTGGCCGAGCAAAAACACATTGTGTTGCAGCAAAGCGATTACAAAGCCACGCCCGAAGTGGGCGGCCAGCTATTGCGCTACGGCTTACAGTTCCCAGCAAATGGGCTGTATCCAGACGTGCAGCAATTTATTAGTGAATTAGAAAAAATACCCGGCGTGCGTATCGAAACTTTAAATTTATCGCGCCCGCAAATTAGCGACGCCATGCTGAATGTGCAGATTGAAATGTCGTATTTAAGCGAGGTGCAGCCATGATCTCGCGCCCGCTGCAAATTGTTTTGGCGATTACTGTTTTACTCACGCTTTACTCTGCCTGGCAAGATAGCCAGCCCGATGACACGCCTGCCCGCCGCCAACAGCGTGCGGCAACGGCCAGTGAAGCCAGCGCTAAAGCGTCGGCCGTTGCGGCGCAAGCATCGGCGGCGTCTGCGGCCAGCAGTGTGGCGGTGAATTTATTCCCGATCCAAACATGGCAGCCGCCTCCACCGCCGCCACCTAAACCCACACCGACTCCTAAACCGACCCCAACCCCGCCACCGGTTGCGCCGCCTTTGCCGTTTAAAATAGTGTCGACCTGGCACGAAGGTAAGATCGATTACGTGGTGCTTGAAGCAAACGGCCAGCAAATGGTGGTCTGCCAAAGCTGCAATGCCCTTGGCCGCGTGCAAAAAGGGGAAGTTTTACTAGGCTCGTGGCGAGTAGATCAAGTCACCCGCCAGCAAATTATTTTTACATTTATGCCGCTCAATCAGCAGCAGGTGCTGTCCTTGGGAGCGACGCCTTGAAAACGCGCTCTTTGTGCCAGTTCAATCAGCAACCTATTTTTCCCCTGCCGCTCAAGCAGCTGCGGATGCTTTCTATTGGAGCAACACTTTGAAGCGCGCTTTTAGCATGACTCTTATTGCAGCCAGCTTGCTGACTGGCTGTGCTGCCGACATGGCCCGCAAGCAGGGTGAAAGCCTCATTTATCAAGGCGAAGTAGAGCAAGGCTTGCAGCTTTTAAAAGAAAAATCCAAGCTTTATCCCGATGATATTATGCTGCGCGCCAGCTTTCAGCGGCAATTAGACAGCACGCTTAATCTGCTGCTGAAAGAAGCCGACAATGCCCGTGCGCGTGGCGATATCGAGCTGGCCACAAATCGCTATCAGCAGATGCTTTCGCACGACAAGGGCAATTACCGTGCAACCGAGGGGCTACGGCTGGTAGAGATCGCGGCGCGTCAGGATTCCATGCTTAAATATGCGCGTGAAATCAAAGACAATAAGCCCGAAGAAGCGCTGGATGTTTTAGCGCAAATGCTGATCGATAATCCGCGCAATACGCAGGCGCTCAGACTGAGGGATGAAATAGAAAGCCGTAAAACACGCGAAGCCACGCTACGCCCCGGCTTGGCGCAATCTTTAAAAAATCCTATTTCTTTGCAATTTAAAGATCAAAGCCTCAGCAGCGTCTTTGATATTATTTCGCGCATTGGCAAAGTTAATTTTATTTTTGATCGTGATGTTGCGCCCAATTTACGCACCACCATTTATGCGCACGATAGCAGCGTTGAAGATGTGATCAATTTAATTTTGACCACCAATCAACTCGATAAAAAAATATTAAATGAAAACACTATTTTAATTTATCCAAAACGCCCCGATAAAGATCGTGATTACAAAGATTTGGTGATGCGCACCTTTTATTTATCCAATGCCGATCCTAAGCAGGTATTAGCCATGATTAAACAAATGGTTAAAACCAAAGATGTGTATATCGACGAGCGTTTATCCATGCTGGTAATGCGCGATACGCCAGAAGCCATTGCCGTGGCTGAACGCCTGATTGCTGCCCAGGATTTACCACAATCAGAAATCATTCTGGATGTAGAAATTCTGGAAGTCAGTAGCACCGATGTGCTGAATATGGGGATTCAATATCCAGATACGATCTCCGCCTCTTTAGCCCCCATCAACAATATTACAGCCATCCCAATCGCGGCGGGCGCAATAAGTCTAGATCGCCTCAGTAATCTAAATAAGAGCGATGTGCTGGTTAATTTGGGATCCCCCATGATTAGCGCTAATTTTACTCACCAGAAAGGCAATACCAATATTCTGGCCAATCCAAAAATTCGCGTTAAAAACCGGGAAAAAGCCAAGGTGCAAATTGGTGAACGTGTTCCTGTAGTCACCACCACCAATAATAACGGCACCACTTCTGAATCAATCACCTATTTAGATGTGGGCCTTACGCTAAATGTAGAGCCAACGCTCACCATCGATAACGACATCAGCGTAAAAGTATCGCTCGAGGTTTCTAATGTCACCGGTAGCATCACCACCCGCAACGGCTTGATCGCCTATAAAGTAGGCACGCGCAATGCCACCACCAATATGAGCGCTCGTGATGGCGAAACACAAGTATTAGCCGGTTTACTCTCGCGTACCGATCAAGCCAATGGAAATGCACTACCGGGGCTGGGCGAGCTACCGGGCCTGGATCGACTATTTGGTAGTAAGAAAGATGATAATAGCAAAACTGAGCTGATCCTCCTGATTACGCCTCGTGTGGTGCGCAATCTGGCGCTGCCATCGCCGCATATCACCACCTTTGACAGCGGCACTGAAGGTGCAATCAGTACTAATCCACTGCGTCTGCGCACCAGCTCCAGCATTAAAATCAATAGCAATGCAACTGGCAGCGTCATGATGCAAGCGCCTCCGCCCATCATGCCGCAAGCCGTGGCGGAGCCAATACCACAATCCGCCCCAGCGCCTAATCCAGTGCCGCAGACAACAGAAGACAACACCCAACCTGTTGCTCCGCCGCCGAGCCGTGGCAATGGGATGGGACGCCGCTAAGCATGCTCTTTAAGCAATCACGCCATCGGCTTGCTCACGGCTTTACTCTGATTGAGCTGATGGTCACCCTCACCATTCTGGCGGTACTGGCAACGGTGGCGATGCCGCTCTCGCAAATTGCCGCCACCCGCCAGCGGGAAGAAGAATTGCGCCGTGCGCTATGGCAAATACGCTCGGGTATTGATGCTTACAAACAAGCGGCAGACGAGGGACAAGTTAAAAAAAACATCGATGATAATGGCTACCCCCCCAATCTGAGCGTTTTAACCGCCGGGGTAAAAGACGCCAAAGACCCCAATGGTAAAATGATCTACTTTTTACGCCGCCTGCCCAGAGATCCTTTCTGCGATTGCCCAAGCAGTAGCGACGAAAAAACATGGGGCCTGCGCAGCTACACCAGCCCCCCCGACGCCCCGCAAGAAGGCCGCGATGTGTTTGATGTGTATTCACTCAGTAGCGGAATTGGGATGAATGGCACGGCTTATAAGAAATGGTAGTTAATATGAGCCACGCTTGAAACACGGCATTTGTAGGGCGGGTGAAACCCGCGAGCAATGCTAAAAAGTACGCGGGTTCCACCCGCCCTACGATGATTCAACGCTTTTTGATTGTGCGGCAGCATCTATAGAAGATATTTTTTTGACTTTAGTTCTAGCACAACAAGTAAAAACCCATCATCAATAGGACCACCATGGCGCATGTGTCGTCTTCAAAACAGGGCTTCACCCTGATCGAGCTGCTGGTCGTGCTCGCCATTATGGCCAGCCTGCTCACCCTTGTTGTACCACGCTATTTTCAGCAAACCGAGCGCGCCAATGAAACTGTACTCAAACACAACCTCGTGGCCATGCGTGATGCCATCGACAAGTTTTATGCCGATACGGGCCACTATCCCGCCACCATTAATGAATTAGTCAGCAGCAAATACCTGCGTGAAATGCCGATGGACCCAATTACCGGTAAAAACGATGGCTGGCAGATGATCCCACCAGAAAACGCCAGCGGCGTGTATGACGTAAAAAGCAGTGCAGAAGGAAGCGGCAATGATGGCTCGGCCTACAATAGCTGGTAAGGGTTTGCTTCGTATCTACTCCTCTTTGCAAAACATCGTCATTCCCGCGTGCCTTTGGCGGGAACCCAGCTTTGCTGCTAGATCCCCGATAAAAACACACGGGTATGACGGTATGCCAATCGGGAGCTTATTTCGTGCCATATTCTAAGAAACAATCAGGCTTTGCTTACGCATGGGCGCTGATGGCCGTGTTGATCATGGGCATTTACCTCGCCCAAGTCGGCGAAGCATGGCAAAACCGTGCCCAGCGCGCAAAAGAAGAAGAACTGCTGCGCGTAGGTGCTGAAATCCGCCGGGGCATCAAGCTCTATAGTGAGCAAAATATGATGCAAGGCACGCAATACCCCAAAACACTAGAAGAACTGGTGCTTGATCCACGCACCCCTGCGCCAAGACGCTTTATCCGCAAAGCCTATAAAGACCCCATGACAGGGGAAGACTGGGCCTATATCACAGCTCCCGGTGGTGGCTTTATGGGCGTGTATAGCAAAGCCGCTGGCAAGCCCTTAAAGCAACACCGCTTCCCCGGCGACTTTGCCAGCTTTGCCAACCAGAATACTTATCAAGACTGGAAATTTGCCAATTGGCCCAATGGCAAGGCACTAAAAAAGTAAAACGCAAAGGTAATAGCGAGTTAATTTAACGAAAAGATATGTGAAATACAGCAAAACTTGGCCCTTTAGTAGTCAATCCGTCTTTCATCCGGCAAGCTGCTCACATCTGGCAAGCTGTGACTCCACAAACAGCCTGCAATCTGTATCATCACGCCAAAATATTAAATCTAATTCTATGCTACCTATTCTTTATTCCTTCCGCCGTTGCCCTTACGCCATGCGTGCCAGAATGGCCATTCAATATTCTGGTATTCAAGTTGAATTACGCGAAATTGTGCTGCGTAATAAACCTGCCGCATTACTCCACGCCTCGCCCAAAGGCACGGTGCCTGTCTTAGTATTAAATAACGGACAAGTAATAGAGCAAAGCCGCGAAATTATGCATTGGGCATTAGAGCAGCACGATCCACAGCAATGGCTTTGCAAAGAGAATGAAGCTTTAAGTAAGCAGATTGCAGAATTGATCAACCATAATGATCAGATATTTAAAATTCATCTTGATCAATATAAATATGCAGACCGCTACCCCGCCCACCCTCAAGAATATTATCGCAGCCAAGGCGAGCTCTTTTTACACGATTTAGAAACACGGCTGGCGCAGACTTCTTTTTTACTGCTTCATCAAATATGCCTGGCGGATATTGCGATATTTCCGTTTATTCGCCAATTTGCCAGCGTTGATCCGGAATGGTTTGACACCGCCCCCTACCCAAAGCTAAAGCAATGGCTGGCTTTTTTATGTAACAGTGCTGATTACCAAAGCGTGATGCAAAAATTTTCTGTGTGGCAATCCGGTGATCTGCCTTTTATTTTTCCCTAAATCACAAATACGCAATCCAAGCTGCTGTTTTTTCGGTAACCTTGCGACTTGAATGTGCATTAGAAACTGAGTCATTGTGAGCCAATTTATACGCCTAACAATGGATGACATTGCCCGTCTGGCTAATGTATCCAAAACCACGGCTAGCCTCGTACTAAATGGACGCTCTGCAGAATACCGCATTGCAGAATCCACCAAGGAGCGCGTGCTGGCGATTGCCCGCGAGCATCATTTTCAACCCTCGCAGTCGGCCAAAACACTAAGATCGCGCAAAAGCGGCACTTTAGGTTTGCTCGTGCCCGAGCTAAGCAACTTTGCCCACGCCAGCCTCGCGCAAGCTTTAGAACCACTATGCAGGGAGGCCGGCTATCAACTACTCGTAATGAGCAGTAATGAGCAAGCGGCGATGGAAACAGCTGGCATCGAGCATCTGCTCACCCGCCAGGTAGATGGCCTGATTGTGGTGCCTTGCAGCAGCGATGCCACACAATATTTAAAATGGTCTCTGCGCCTGCCGCTGGTCTTTGTCGATCGCCACATCAAAGACTGCCCAATTCCATTTGTTGTCACCGATGCCATCGATGCTGTCACATCCCTCGTCGTGCAAACCACCAAGGGTGGCAGCAAGGAAGTGGTGTATTTAGGCGGACAAGCCGATTTATCCCCAAGCCAAGATCGCCTTGCGGGCTATCGTAAAGGCCTTGAATTAAGCGGTGTGGCAGAACAAGAACACTGGGTCTGGCAAAGAGATTACCTGCGCCCATCGGGTTACAGCATGATGGCAGAATGCTATGAGCGCCTTGGCCACTATCCCGACAGCCTGTTCACCGGCTCGCTCACCCTACTGGAAGGTGCGCTGGCCTATATCAACGAAAAACAAAATGGCATGCCCAAGCATTTAATGACTTTTGACGATCATAATCTGCTCAACTGCCTGCCTTGGGGTATTCAATCCGTCGTGCAAGACAGCCAGCAACTCGCCAGCGAAAGCCTTGCCCGAGTGTTAAAACTGATGCAAGGTGAAGCGGTAGATTCGATCTGGGTTCCGGCAAGCTTGCATCAGCGCTTAGACACAACACGGAGCGAGCAAGCTCCCCCGCTTAACATCACCTGCGCGGCCAACTGACCGGCAGCCCCCCAGCCTTGATAAAAGCCCACTTCTTGTATAATGCCGTTCACTTAAGGTATTGGTTTTGCTTCCCCCTTAGAAAAAGGGGGATTGAGGGGGATTTGCCTTGAGTTTTTTGCTTATTTTAAGCCCAACATCAACTGCAAATCCCCCCTAGCCCCCCTTTACAAAGGGGGGAACTCAAACAAAACCGCTTAAGTGAACGGCATTACACTTCTCGTGGGCTTTTTTACCTGCAGCACCCCAACTCTGCACCGTGCTATGTTTAAAGCGCTCCTGAATCAAACACAGCACAGAAAATATTTAATCAAAAAATAAGGGAACAAATGCCCCCTTTAGAATTAATTAGTCAATTTCTTTCGCCAAAGCATAAGCCCGCTGCACGGCTGGCCGCTCTGAGAGGGTATTAAACCAGCGTTTTAAGGCAGGGAAATCATCCAGATTTTGCCCTTGCTGAGCATAGGGCACAATCCACGGATAGCAGGCCATATCGGCGATTGAATATTCACCTGCAATAAAATCTTTATCGGCCAGATGTTTATTCAGTACCGAATAAAGCCTTGTGGTTTCGGTGCTATAGCGATTAATTGCATAGGGGATTTTTTCTGGGGCGTAGAGCGAGAAATGATGGTTCTGCCCTGCCATTGGGCCTAAGCCGCCCATTTGCCAGAATAACCACTGCTGCATGATTTGCTTAGCACGAAAATCCACGGGCATAAATTGGCCGGTTTTCTCCGCTAAATAAAGCAGAATCGCTCCCGATTCAAATAGCGCAATTTCTTCGCCGCCATCGGCCGGATCATGATCCACAATCGCGGGGATACGGTTATTTGGAGCGATGCGCAAAAAATCTGGCGCAAATTGCTCGCCCTTACCAATATTGATAGGGTGGACGCGATAATCCAAACCCGATTCTTCCAAGAAAATTCTAACTTTATGGCCGTTTGGCGTAGTCCAGTAATATAAATCGAGCATTGATTATCCAGAGGCAAGGGTTTTATGGAAAAACCGTCATCCCCGAGTGCTTTTATCGGGGATCCAGCAGCGCAGTTGGATCCCCGCCCAAGGCAAGCGGGAATGACGAGGGTTTGTAGTAAAGCCTAACTCCCTTTCGCCAACCCCCTTAATTGCGTCACACTTTTACCTGCGTGGCCCCAGTTATCGGTATCTACCTCATCAATAATCACAAAGGTAGTTGCCGGGTCTTTGTTTAAAACACGCACTAACACATCGGTCACGCCTGCAATCACTTCGGCTTTTTGCTCAGCCGTCGCGCCATCGCGCGTAATTTGAATATTTACTACGGGCATAGTGATTCCTTTCAATGAATGAAGTAGGTTCTAAATAGATCAGGGCACTCCGTAAAATTGCAACGCCCAGCTCAGGCATACAGCAAAATCCAGCTCAGGCATACAGCAAAATCCAGCTTGTAATCATGCCAAAGGCTTACAAGGCATACACAGGTATAATCGGCTCTCACTCTATTACCGCCTGCTCCTATGCCCCGTATTCAGCAACTGCCCGATCATCTAATCAACCAAATTGCCGCTGGCGAAGTGGTTGAGCGCCCTGCTTCTGCATTAAAAGAATTACTGGAAAACAGCCTTGATGCAGGCAGCCAGAATCTCAGCATCGAACTACTGGCAGGCGGCACCAAGCTGATTAAGGTGATTGACGATGGCTGCGGCATTGCCAAAGATGAGCTGCCGCTCGCGCTGCACCGCCATGCCACCAGCAAAATTCGTGATCTGGACGATTTGCAAAAAGTGGCCACGCTGGGTTTTAGGGGTGAAGGGCTGGCGAGTATTGCTTCTGTTTCTAGGCTTACGCTGAGCAGCCGCGAGCAAGGATCAGATTACGCATGGCGGGTAGATGCAGATAATGGTCATGTCAGCGAGCCAGAGCCTACCTCGCTCAGCCAAGGCAGTACCATTGAGATTCACGAGCTTTACTACCAAGTGCCTGCACGGCGTAAGTTTTTAAAATCAGAATCCACCGAATTCGCTCATTGCAGCGATATGGTGCAGCGCTTGGCGCTGGCCAACCCCGGTGTGCAATTTACGCTCAGCCATAATGGTCGCGCCCAGTTGCGCCTGTTGGCGGGCGATTTGGCCAAACGTGCGGCGGCGATTTTAGGCGATGCTTTTGTGGCATCCGGCGTGCAAGTTGATGAGGGCTTCGGTGGGCTACGGCTATGGGGCATTACCGGCTCGCCCACGCTGGGGAAATCAAGCCGCGATGCGCAGTATTTCTTTGTAAATGGCCGCTTTGTTAGGGATAAAGTGGTGCAACACGCCCTGCGTGAAGCCTACCGCGATGTATTGCACCACGACAAACACGCGGCATATTGCTTGTTTTTAGAGCTGGATCCTGAAGGCGTGGATGTCAACGTTCACCCCACCAAGATCGAAGTACGCTTTAGGGAATCGCAAGCGATTTACCGCTTTATGCTCACCAGCCTGAAAAAAGCGCTGGCTGGAACACGCGCTGGCACCGTGCCGGCGGGGATTGACCCTGAAACCGGCGAAATCGCCGCGCCAGACTCTAGTGTCATGGCCCCCGCCCCCGCGATGACGCCTAAAAATTACGCCGAGATGGCATATAAACAGGGAAATTTCCAGCCGCAGCCGCGTGTGCAAGCGCCGATGGCTTTTTATGACACGATGTTTGCAGATTTAAAGCGGGCACCGGGGGAAGCAAGCGCAAGTGACTCAAGCAGCTGGACACCAGAACCCACGCCTTCATTCAGTAACGATTCTCAAGAACGTAAATTCGCCCCAGCCGTTCCGGCCGGAGCACTGATGCCCGCCGCTGCAATCTCCCCCGCTGCCACAGCGCCTTCCCGCGCTAGCGATTCGGAAACCGTGCCGCCGCTAGGCTTTGCACTCGGCCAGCTGCACGGCATCTATATCCTTGCGCAAAATGCCGAAGGGCTGATCGTGGTAGATATGCACGCCGCGCACGAGCGAGTGGTGTACGAGCAGCTGAAAAACGCGCTCGATCTGCATCAAATGCCCACCCAACCGCTGTTGATCCCGCATGTTTTTGCGGCCGATAAACACGATGTGGCCACGGTTGAAGATCACGCAGAAACACTAGAGGCAATTGGTTTTGAGATCTCGGTGCAATCCCCCACCCAGCTCGCCATCCGCTCCCTACCCATGCTGCTGAAAGACGCAAACCCCATCGAGCTGGCGCAAGCCGTGCTCAAAGATATCCGCATGGTTGGCGCGAGTGAAGTGCTGGCAGGCAGACAAAATGAGCTGCTCGCCACCATGGCCTGCCACGGCTCGGTGCGCGCCAACCGCAGCCTCACCATCACCGAAATGAACGCGCTCTTACGCCAAATGGAAGCCACCGAACGTAGCGGTCAATGCAACCACGGCCGCCCAACTTGGTTCCGAATGACGCTCAATGAATTAGATAAAATGTTTATGCGTGGGCAGTAGGGTGTGCGTAATAAGCCATACCAAAACCCAAACCTTAAACCACGGAGAAAAATGAGAACACGGAGGGCCACGGAGAAAAGCATCATAAATATGATTCTCTCCGTGCAACTCTGAACTCTCTAGGTTCAAGATTTTGGTTTTATACCTCACTCAAATATCCATCCAGCAGGCTGAAACCAGCAAAAAGTTTTACTTTTGTATAACTATATGTTTTACTTTAGTAAAACAAGTCCACAAGGAGAAGGTGATGGGAACTGCTGCTTTACGTCGCTCCGGCGGCTCGCTGATCATGGTAATTCCTCCTGCTTATGCTGAGCAAAATCAGCTAGTGGCCGGTGATTCTGTACGCTTTAAAATTGAAGGCCAGCGCCTAACGGTCGAGCCTAAGCGCCAGCGTTTTGATGCTGCGCAGCTGCTGGCCGAAACCCCTGCTGAATTTATGAGCATGCCTGAATGGGATACGCTTCCCCCTGTAGGGCAGGAGATTTGGTAAATGTTTGATCCCGGCGATATTATCCATCTCGACTTTGATCCCGCTGCCGGACAGGAAATGAAAGGCCCACACTTCGCCTTGGTGTTATCTATTCGAGCGTTTAATCTATCAGGGCTGGTCGTGGTTTGTCCTGTAACGCAAGGTCAGCAACCCATGGCACGAAGCGCTGGCTTTGCGGTTTCCCTGATGGGCTGCGGCTCTGAAACACAGGGCGTTGTGTTAAGCCACCAAGCTAAAACACTGGATTGGCGAGCACGCAGGGCCAGCCGCAAGGAAAGTGTGCCAGATGATATTTTGCAAGACGTACTTGATCGATATCGCTCTATTTTTCCCGAATAAACATGACCAGCAATATATCCATGGCACATAAAACCCCGTGACCTCAAGGATTCAAAATTTTGCTTATGTAACATCTTTTTCATCTCTGACACCCCTGCATTCAAAACGAGCCCCTATGCCCTCCAGTGCCCTGTTGGTTAAACTTTTTGCCGCTCCGCTGCTTATCGGCGCGGCCAGCCTTGCTGGCCGGCGCTGGGGACCGCAGATTGCGGGTTTGCTGGGCGGCTTGCCGCTAGTGGCGATTCCGATTGTGCTGGCGCTATGGCTGGAATACGGGTCTGAGTATGCAATCAAAGTAGCGGGGGCCGCATCGGCGGGGCTTTGGGCCAATGTGGTGTATATGCTGGTATTGGCCCATGCCAGCCGCTACTTTTCATGGCAGGGCACCATCCTGTGTGGCTGGGCAGCTTATTTGCTCACGGCTTTGATTTTGGTCTGGAGCGGCCTTGCTCTATCCCCCATTGCCGGCATCAGCGTACTGGCGGGGCTATGGATTGCGATTTACTTTATTCCTAGACCAGAGGCTATCAATAGCTCATCGCTACCCAAGATCGAGCTTTATGCCCGCATGGTGGCGGCGCTGTTGCTGGTGTTGGCGCTTTCTAGCCTCTCTTTACTCTTAGGCAGCACCATGACGGGCGTATTAGCTGGCTTTCCTGTTGCCGCTACGGTGATTCCTGCATTTACGCTGGCCAATGCGGGCCGCAATGCACTATTACTGCAATTACGCGGCTTTTTAATGGGGCTAACGGGGTTTAGCATGTTCTTCTTGGTCTGGACACCAATGGCAAGCCATATCGGCCTGCTGGCCTTTATTCCCGCCGTAATTACCGCGCTTGCTACCGGCATGCTGGTCAAATTTTTAAGTCATCGTTTTCATTGAAAACACAAAAACCTAAAGTCTATAGACACAGAGAACACTAAGTTTAAAAGCAGGACACTGAGAAAACCGTAGGGTGGGTGCAACCCGCCGTTTTTTGTCGTATTTCATAGCAAAGTCTGGCGGGTTTCACCCGCCCTACAAAAGCGGCATTACATCTTTGCTTTCCTCCGTGTTTCAATATTTGGGTTTCCCCAAGCCGTATTCATTTTCAATTTTTATAAAGTCACATCGCCATGCCGCATTCTTCCCCCGCCATTTTCTTAATGGGCCCTACCGCCAGTGGCAAGACCGCTAGTGCGATTCATTTGCTGGAAAGCGGCTTGCCGGTGGAGTTGATTTCGGTTGATTCGGCGCTGGTATTTAAAGATATGGATATCGGTAGTGCTAAGCCAAGTGCGGATGAGCTAGCCCGTGCGCCGCATCATTTGATCGATATTATTTCGCCGGAAGAAGCCTATTCTGCCGCGCAATTTCGGCGTGATGCGCTGGCTTTAATAGCCGATATTACAGCGCGTGGCAAGGTGCCGGTGCTGGTGGGCGGCACTATGCTGTATTACAACACCTTGCAACACGGCATTCATGAATTACCGCAAGCTGATGCGGTGCTGCGGGCGAAAATCCATGAAGAAGCTGCGCTGATCGGCTGGCCAGCCATGCACGCCAAACTGGCCGCCATCGACCCGATCACCGCCGAGCGGCTAAAGCCCGCCGATGCACAGCGCATCGAGCGCGCTTTAGAAGTGTGCCTACTCACCTGCAAAAAGATGTCAGATTTACTCGCCGAGCCAGCCAGTGGCGCACTGCCCTATCGCCTGCTTAAAATCGCCCTACTGCCGCAAGACAGAAAATGGCTGCACGACCGCATTGCGCTGCGCTTTGATCAAATGCTGGAGCTGGGTCTGCTCGATGAAGTGAGCCGCTTGCGGGCAAAATATGATTTATCACTTGAGCTGCCTTCGATGCGCTGCGTGGGCTATCGGCAGGCTTGGGAATATCAGGATGGCTTGGTGGATTATCCAACCATGCGCGAAAAAGGCATCGCCGCCACCCGCCAGCTCGCTAAACGCCAGCTGACTTGGATGCGGGGAATGGATGATTTGCTAGAGATTAATTGCCAAGAAGGCGATTTGGCAGAGCGGGTAAAGGCAGCCGTTGCGGCTTGGCTTTAATGTGGCGATTTATCATCACGCCAGCGCTGCATTCGTCTTTCGGCCCAGCGCTCTAATGGCCCACCCAGATTAATTACCAGCAGCGCTAAAATCACTACAAATACGGCAATATCCACGTAGCCAGCACCACAGGCCAAACCGATCGCCGCCGTAAGCCAGATTGATGCGGCGGAGGTCAGGCCCTCCACCATATTATCGCTGCGATGCACAATCAAGCCCGCTCCCAAAAAGCCGATACCCGTAATCAAGCCTTGGGCCACACGGCTAAAGGCTTGGGCATCGTCATGGCTGATCACGCCATTTAAGGCAATCATCAGCGCCGCGCCCAAGGAGACCAAGGCATGGGTGCGTACACCGGCTGGCTTTTTATGCATAAAACGATTAATGCCAATCAGTCCGCCCAAAAACACGGCCAAAATCAAGCGCAAAAAAATATCAAAATCTAAAAGCATCCTCATAAAACTTCACCGCCACTGATTGAGTAAGCCAGATACCAAGATAAAGCATACAGCGCTTAACGCGGCATAAAGCTTGCGTCGTGCAGCAATTCTCCCACGCCATTAATAAAAAACTGCACACCAATACAAATCAGCATAAAACCCATAATTCTCGATATGGCACTAATGCCTTCATCCCCAAGCACTGCAAATAAACGGCTAGAAGCGCGTAAGGTGAGCCAGCAGATAAACGCGGTGGCGGCAATGCCGAGTATCAAGAGAAAATAGCCAGCCAAAACGGGAATATGCCTTTGCGAATGCAAGGTAGAAGACATTGAAATCACCACCGCAATCGAGCCCGGCCCTGCCATCGAAGGCATGGCGAGCGGGGTAAAAGCAATTTCACGTCTGGCGCCTAGCTCTGGCTCATCGTCAATTTTTGGTTGAGAAGCAGGAAACAACATCCTGAACCCCAAATAAATCACCACCATCCCGCCTGCAATACGTAAGCCTGGAATAGAGATATTAAAGAAATCCATAATCAAGCCCCCCGCCATCAAGAAGGTGATTAAGATTCCTGCCATATAGTAGCAAGCCAGTTTGACCTGCTGCTTTCGCTCTATATCAGATAAATGCACTGATATCCCAGGCAAAATAGCAGCGGTGGAAAGGGGATTAATAATCGGTAGCAAAGCCGTGACCGTAGTCAGGATGTAAGACAGGTACTCCAGTACCAAGCGAAATAAGGTCATCTTGTCCACGCAAAAAAGGGAAGCGTACACTTGAACAGTGCCCTTCCCTTTTATTTAGATCAAGAATAGAGAAAGTTTACGCCGCCGTATTAAACGCCTCTAGCTTGGCCTCTACTAGGGAAAAATTCCACACTGGGTAAGCTGGCAAGCCATTTGCGTAGGGTGGAATCGCCTCGCCCATAATCAAAGGTGCAAAATAGGTGCGCGCTGCTGGCGTGATATGAAAGCCATCGGCGCGGATATATTCAGCAGGCAGGTGCTTCTCGTGATTCGCTACTTCTTCCAGCTTCACCGAGCCTATCGTCCAAGCATAAGGCGCGTCACTGGTGCGAACGATGGTAGGCATCACGCCACGCTCACCGGCCAGTGCAAACTTCACGGCGGCAGTGCCGACGGCCATGGCTTGATCCACATCGGTTTGAGACGCCATATGGCGCGCGGCACGTTGTAGATAATCAGAGACTGCCCAATGGCATTTATGGCCTTGAGCCGTTTTAATCAGCTGCGCCAAGTAAGGCGCTACACCGCCCAGCTGCGCATGACCAAAAGCATCGGTGCCACCCGCTTCGGCAACAAATTTGCCTTCAGCATTTTTAATCCCTTCCGCAGCCACAATCACGCAGTAGCCTTCACGGGCAATGGTTTCTTCAACGGCAGCAAGGAAAGTCGCCGCGTTAAATGTGACTTCCGGCAGCAAAATCAGGTGCGGTGGCAAGTTGCCTTCACCAGATGCAAGGCCGCTACTTGCCGCAATCCAGCCAGTGTGTCGCCCCATGACTTCCATAATAAATACTTTGGTGCTGGAGCTGCACATCGACGCCACATCCATACCCGCTTCGCGAATCGATGTACCCACATATTTAGCCACCGAGCCAAAGCCTGGCGAGCAATCAGAGTGCGGCAAATCGTTATCAATGGTTTTAGGCACGTGAATCGCGGTGAGATCGTAACCAAGATATTCGGCGTGCGCGGCAATTTTTAAGCAGGTATCCGCAGAATCGCCACCGCCGTTATAAAACAGATAGCCGATATCGTGCGCAGCAAACACTTCAAACAAACGGGTCAGCTCGCGGCCAAAGCGCAGCTTATGGCGGCAAGAGCCAAATGCACCGCCAGGGGACGCGGCCAGCGCGGCTAAATCGGCCTCGCTCATACATGCGGTATCAATCAGCTCTTCGGCCAACACACCTAATACCCCACTTTTGGCAGCAAACACACGGCCAATCTGATCTGGATGAGCACGAGCAGCCGCAATGACCGCAGCGGCGGATGCATTAATCACAGGGGTTACACCACCCGATTGGGCGTAAAGCGCGTTTCTGGCCATGAGCGTTTCCAAAAGATAAATTCTAAGCGCGTATTTTGCGCGTTGCAGCATGTTTAGTCATCGGGGCTTTTTGCATTAGGGTTTTTCAGCATGGCAAAAACGCAACGCCAGCTGCCTTATTAAAATGCCGAAGAGCGGCTAAGCGCTACGAGAGGCAAAAAACTCACCATCTTTTCTCTTCTGATAAATCTATACTGCAAATCAGCGCCTTTTCAATGGTGGCCGTATGTTTAATGAAAGCAATTACACGATATTAGTTGTTGATGATCTAGCTGAAAATTTACTAGTAATTAGCAATTTGCTTTCTCCACACTACCGTGTGCTTGCTGCACCATCGGGTGAGAGATGCCTGCGCATCCTTGCCACCCAAGCTTTACCCAGCTTAATTTTGCTGGATGTCATGATGCCGGGCATTGATGGCTATAGCGTACTCAAGCAGCTACAGGCCATGCCAGAAACACGGGATATTCCCGTCATTTTGCTTACCGCTCTGGCTGATACAGGCAGCGAGGAGCTGGGCTTGCAGCTGGGTGCCGTCGATTACATCATTAAGCCGATTAAACCCAACATTGTATTGGCAAGAGTGCGCACCCAGCTGGAAGCCAAACAGGCACGCAGCTGGCTTAAAAATCAAAATGCGGCGCTAGAAGCAGAGATTTCACGCCGTATGGCTGAAAATGAGATTACCCAGCAAGTGAGCATCCGCGCGCTCGCCCATCTTGCCGAAACCCGCGATCCTGAAACGGGCAACCATATTCTTCGCACACAAAGCTATGTGTACTTATTAGCGCTCAAGCTGCAAGAACACCCGCGCTTTGCCGAAACCTTAACCCCACGCTATATCAATTTACTCAGCCGCTCAGCTCCACTGCACGATATTGGCAAGGTAGGGATTCCTGATTATATTTTGCTCAAGCCCGGCAGCCTAAGCGCAGAAGAATGGCTAATCATGAAAACCCACGCCCAACTGGGTAGCGAGGCCATTGAACAAGCTGAACGCGATATCGAGCAGCCCGTCGCTTTTCTTACTTTAGCGAAAGAAATTGCCCACTGGCATCATGAAAAATGGAATGGCAGCGGCTACCCAGATGGATTAGCGGGCGATGATATTCCACTCTCGGCACGGCTGATGGCGCTGGCAGATGTATTTGATGCGCTGATTTGCCGCAGAGTTTACAAGCAAGCACTGCCTTATGAGGAGGCTAGGTTGATGATTAAATCGGGGAGTGGCAAGCATTTTGATCCTGATATCGTGCAGGCTTTTCTTGATCACTTTCCAGAATTTACCGCCATTGCAGATCGTTATACAGACTGTGTCTAGGATACAGCGATGCAAAAAGAATTTACTCAAACCTTATCTCACATTCTCAAGATTGCACTCACTTATGCTGCAATCGCAGGGCTGGGTGTCGTACTCAGCAGCAAAATAATAGAAATGCTGTATGCCCCGACACATCCCTTTGAATGGCTGACAACGCTCAAAGACTGGCTGCTGATCGTTTGCAGCGTATTACTGCTCTATGTGATGTGGAAGCGCCTGCCCGAAAGTGAAAACGGGCTCAATCCAAAACAACATACCAGCTATGGCAACAAACTAGGTATCTCATTCTCACTGTTAGCGCTGGTGATTCTATTGCTCAGCGGCGCGGGCATTGCCTATCGGGTCAGCCAAGTAGAAAAAACAAATGAAACCAGAATACAAATTGTGACCGACGTAAAGCTCAAGCAAATAACGGATTGGTTAAAAGAGCGGGAAGGCGATGCAGAGCTGCTCAAAACCAGCCTGATCTACGCCACGCTCTATCAAAACTGGCGTCAGACAGGGGATCTAAGCAGCAAATTAAAGCTGCTTACCCGGCTGGAGCAAGTTGGCAAAATCAAAGGATTCAGCGCAGCCAGCCTGCTAGATTCTGAAGGAAAACTACTCTGGAGCTCATCGCTACCCGTATTACAGAATTTGCCCAACTATCAGGCTACGCTGCACACTGCGGCTCAATCAAAAAAAGTGCAGAGAATTGGCCCCTACCCCGACGCTAAAGGCCAGCCCAACTTAGATTTTATTGCCCCGCTTACCGCCATCGCCGGGCCAACACCCTTTATTGTTTTGCATAGCCATACCGATCACTGGCTCTCTGCCATGCTGCAAACACAGCCCCTCCCTAGCCCACTCAGTGAATCTTTATTATTTAGTAAAGAAGGCAATCAACTGGTTTTATTAAACGGCCCTCACTTTGGCCTAAAGATACCCGCCATCAGCCCACTGCAAAGCACCCAGCTTTTACCCGATAACCTACCTCTGAGCAAAACGCTCAGTGGCAAAACCATGGGCATCCTTCGTGCAGTGCCCAATAGCAACTGGTTTTTGCTCACCCAAATTGATCAATCCGCACTTTACAGTGAGATCATCAAAGATTCCCTGTGGATTAGCCTGGCCGCACTATTAGCACTGCTGATGACGCGTACCGGCTATGTGATTCTGAAGCAGCAAGAACAATTAATTTTGGCCACCAATATCCGCCAATTACAAACCGAACATTTACAGTCTGTAAAACTGCTCTCCACCATTGCAGATAGCTCTGAAGACGCCATTTTTGCCAAAGACCTTGAAGGCCGCTACATTCTATTTAATCGCGCGGCCTGCCGTTTTATAAACCGGCAAAGCCAAGATGTTCTGGGGCAGGATGACAGAGCAATTTTTCCGCCTGATCAGGCGGAAATGCTGATGGATCTTGACCGGCAAGTCATTCTCCGCAATACCATTATCACGCAGGAAGAAGTGCTTGATATGCCAAATGGCCAGCGCATTTTTCTGGGAACTAAAGGGCCACTTTGCGACGAGAAAGGCAATACCATCGGTGTTTTTGGTATTTCACGAGATATTACCGAACGCAAACAAGCCGAAATGGTGCTAAAAGAAAACGAAGAGCGTTTTCGCGCTTTGGTAGAGCAATCACTGGCCGGCATTTATATTATTCAGAAGCACCGCCTAAGCTACGTTAACCATGGCTTTGCCAGAATATTTGGCCACGAAGATGCTCAGGCCCTGATCGCCATGGGGCAAATTGAAGAGCTAGTCAGCCCGCATGATAAACAGCGAGTGAGTGAGCTGATCTTACAAGCGGAGAATGGCGAGCTTAGCGATATTCACTTCACATTCACCGGTCTTCAACGCAGCGGCGCGCCAATTGAAGTGGAATTTTATGGCCGCAAAGTCGATGACAAAGGGCATCCGGCACTGATTGGCTTACTACTGGATATCACCGAGCGCAAAGCGGTAGAACACACACTCACCCGCCAGTCAGAAGAATTGCTCCAGCGCAATGCCGAGCTGGAGCGTTTTAACCAAGCCATGGTAGACCGAGAGCTGGAAATGATTGAGCTCAAACGGCAGATCAAGGAATTAAACCTTCATCAAACTGCAAATAACAGCCCTGATCCTCTTTTGGCCAGAAAATCATGAAAGGCCTGAACCATTACAACGTCCATGCTCTGTACTCAAAGCGCCACTTGCTGCTGATCTACCTACTTGCCATTATTTTGCCTTTGCTCATGCTGCGAGTAAGGAATGAAATTGCAATTTCTTTTGGCGAACGGCCCTTACTCATTCTTTTTATCTTGCCCATTACCATCAGCGCCTACTTGGGCGGCTTTGTACCTGGCCTGCTTAGCACCTTGGTTGCAGCGGCTTGTGCTGCTTACTTTATCCCCCCCATCGACAGCTTTGCAATAAACACGCCTCACGATCTGATGCAATGGGGAATACTGCTTGCCAACGGCACTTTATTAAGCTTTTTTAGTGAATTTCTGCATCGCTCCCGCCGCAATGAAACTGAGCGCTGGCGGGAAATGAGCGCCATTCAAGATCAATTACTCCAAAGCGAGCTGCGCTTTCAAGCCACTTTTGAACAAGCGGCAATGGGCATTGCAATGGTATCCCCCAATGGGCAATGGCTACGTGTCAACCGCAGATTGTGCCAAATCACAGGCTATAGCCAGGACGAACTTTTATCGCTGACATTTCAAGACATTACCCACCCAGCCGACCTGCAAGATGATCAGCATTTTGTTGAAAGAATGCTGGCAGGCCAGCTGGAAACGTATGCCATGCAAAAACGCTACCTATGTAAAGGAGGAGAAATCACTTGGGTAAACCTAACCGTTGCCCTCGCCTGGAAAAAAAACGGCGAGCCCGATTACTTTATCTCGGTCATTGAAGATATCCAGGCACGTAAACAAGCCGAAGCCGCACTCAAAGAAAGCGAATCCATCTTAAAAGAAGCACAGCGGCTGGCTAGAGTTGGCAGCTGGAGCTGGGATATTGTGAGCAATACACACCTTTGGTCAGAAGAGATTTATCACATTTATGGCCGGGACCTCGCCTTACCCGCCGCCGTGTTCCCCGAAGTACAACGCTACTTCAGCACTGAGAGCTGGATAGAGCTGGTTAAAGCCGTTGAGATCTGCCTTGCAGAGGGAACGGCTTACTCTTGTGATGCGGAGGTGATTCGCCACGATGGAAATCATCGCTGGATCACCGCGCGAGGCAAAGCAAAGCGTGATCAAAGCGGAAAAATCATCGAGCTACACGGCACGATACAAGATATTACCGAGCGTAAACGCGCCGAAATAGCCCTGATCAATAGCCAGAACGAAGCTTTAGAAAAACAAGGCCGGGCTAGGCTAGCAGCGCTTAATCTGATGGAAGACGCCATGTCTGCCCGCTCGCATGCCGAAATAAGCAATGCCGCGCTCAGAGAAAGCGAGCAGCGTTTACTAATGGCACAAGAAGGCGCGCATGTGGGCATCTGGGATTGGGATTTATCCAGTAATCAAATTTACTGGTCGCCAGAATGCGCCAGACTCTATGACGTAGCGGCCAATACCCCGATCACAATCGCGCTCTGGCGAAGCAAAATTTATCCCGTTGACTTAGCACGCATTGACGCCAAGCTTAAAAATCACCCTGCCAATGAAGAAGCGTTTGAAGTGGAGTTTCGTATCCGCCAAAACTCTGGCGAAATCCGCTGGCTGGTTAGCAAGGGGCGAGCCCAGTACACCCACTACGGCAAAGCCATCCGTATCTCTGGCATTGCTTTAGATATCACCGAAAGTAAACAAACTGAAGAGCAATTACGTAAATTATTCTTGGCCGTAGAGCAAAGCCCGGAAAACATCATCATCACCGATGCGGATTCATATATTGATTATGTAAATACCTCTTTTGTACAAACATCGGGCTATGACAGAGACGAAGTGATCGGCCAGCCCGCACGCATTCTGCAATCCGGCCACACTCCGGAAGCCACCTATGCCGCGCTGAATAAAGCGCTGCTGCTGGGCATACATTGGCAGGGTGAATTTATTAACCGCCGCAAAAATGGGGACGTCTACACTGTACTGGCCTCGGTTTCCCCTATTCGTCAGGACGATGGAAAAATCACCCATTATCTGGGGATACAAGAAGATATTACCGAGAAAAAACGCCTGAGCGTCGAGCTGGATCGGCACCGATTTCATCTTGAAGAGCTTGTTTCAGAGCGAACTACCCAACTTGCCGAAGCGCGTGAAAAAGCCGAATCAGCCAATCATGCCAAAAGTGCTTTTCTGGCCAATATGAGCCATGAAATCCGCACGCCCATGAATGCCATTCTTGGCCTGACTCATTTACTCAGGCGGGACGGCGTCACCCCGCATCAGGCCCAGCGGCTCAGTAAAATTAATAATGCCGCCCAGCACCTGATGTCGGTGATCAACGATATTCTTGATTTATCTAAAATTGAAGCGGGCAGGCTAGAGCTGGAGCAAAGCGACTTCTCGCTTATCGCCCTCTTTGATAATGTGTGCACACTGATCAACGATGCAGCGCTTGATAAAGGGCTAAATATCGAAACCGATACCGGCCAAGTGCCTGCATGGCTACATGGCGACGCCACCCGGCTACGCCAAGCGCTGCTTAATTACGCCAGCAACGCCATTAAATTTACCGAACAAGGCCATATCATCCTGCGCGCTCGCGTAGAAAACGAGCAAGAAAACAGCCTGCTACTTTGCTTTGAAGTAGAAGACACCGGCATAGGCATTAATGCGGAGCAAACCAGCAGACTATTCCAAAACTTTGAACAAGCCGACGTGTCCACCACGCGCAAATACGGCGGTACCGGCCTTGGCTTAGCGATTACCCGGCGTCTGGCAGAAAGAATGTGCGGAGAAGCAGGTGTAAGGCCAGCAGCAGGCCAAGGCAGCATCTTCTGGTTTACCGCCGTACTGGAAAAAGGCATCAGCCCGCAGATCACCCCCATCGAGCTTGCCTCCGGGCAGATGGAGGCCGAATTACGCAACCATGCTGGCGCGCAATTATTATTGGTTGAAGACAATGACATCAACCTAGAAGTCATCCTTGATCTGCTCAATGAAAGCGGCCTGATCCTTGATACCGCAGTAAACGGGCAAGAAGCACTAGAAAAAGCCAAAGTAAATCACTACGACCTCATTCTGATGGATATTCAAATGCCGGTCATGGATGGCCTTGAAGCCACCATCGCGATTCGCGCTCTACCTAATGGAAAAAACACCCCGATCATCGCCCTTACCGCCAGCGCCTTTGATGAAAACAAACAAGCTTGCGAAGCCGCGGGTGCCAATGGCTTTATCAGCAAGCCCGTCAACCCGGAAGCCTTATTTGAAGTACTGCTCAAATGGCTGCCCCAATGCCAGCCTATCGATTCGGCGTCTGCGCCTGATGTCAGCCGGGCAAAACGGGCCAGCGAGCATATTTTTTACGAGCGCGAGCTGGCCGAACTAGCATCTCATCCGGGGCTTAATATTACAGAAGCACTAGAAAGGCTAAAAGGAAACGCTGCGAAATACCTCGATTTACTACGCCGCTTTCTGGAATCGCACGCTGGCGATATGGCCTTACTTGAGGAGCATCTGCTCAAACAAAATAACAGCGAAGTCTTGCTGATCACACACACACTAAAAGGCGCAGCAGCTGTTTTAAGTATAGAGAGCGTGGCTAGCCTAGCCGAGCAGCTGGAATTCGCTTTACACAACAAAGCCCCCGCAGCAGAGCGTGATCAATTAATCCATGCCATCAATCATGAGCTCACCCAGCTAGACAGCTTACTTAATCCCCCGCCAGTGCAACAAACCTACCCGCTGCCCCAGCTGCTCACCAAGCTGGAAAACCTACTCAGCCAGAACGACACCGCAGCCATTCCGCTTTTTGAGCGGCACGCCGAACAATTTTTTAAAGCACTCGGCACCGGCGTTCAAGCGCTTGCCCGGCAAATTGGCCAGTTTAATTTTGAAACGGCCCTGGACACCTTACACAGCCTCATCGCCGCAGCACAGCTTCAAGATGATTAAGCAGCCGCACTTTACTTAAACAAGATGAGGCGAAGCCAGATTTCTCATGATCTGGCTGTGGTGGAATGATTGGCTATGGGGGTACGAAGCAGAGTTAAGAAACGCCCCCTATCCAGCGAGCTTTGCACACCCAGACCGCCACGATTTAAAGCATGTTTATAAATCATGGTGGTGCGCACATCGCTATAGCGAGTCACCCAACCCGATAAGCCTGCTCGGCACGCAAACTGTAGTGCAATGTACGCAGTCCATCACACCCCTGATTCAGCAACACATATCCCAAACCTCGAGTCAATTCGATGTAATATAGCGATAAAAAAACGTCAGGTGGTTTCCGGCAAGGCACTTCACGGGGCTTGGTTTTTATACACCACAGATGCTGGTTTTTCTGCCGTTTTAGGGGCCTTTTGTTAGAGCAAACACAATAGGAATACCCACTGATTTTGTAATCGCCAAAAGCCAAGAGCACAGTTACTTCAGGTGCTTCTACACTTTTATGATGCCACTTTAAGCTCTAACCATTCACTCAACCGGCTGCAACATTAAGCGCCTCTAGGCTAAGTCAATGAGCTACGAAGAAGAAACCGAAGACATACCGTTCACAGCCGAAATGGAAGCTGAATTTCGGCAGATCGCTCGAGGCCGCGCTCCTGCTAGGCTGGCACAACTTGCAGAAGCCCTAGGCGACACCGACGCATTTACTCACCTACCCTCTGCAGCAGCAGCGGCGTTCCATCTTGAGCAGTTTGGCGATGCCAAACAATTTGCTGAACGTGCGCTAGCCTTAGCACCAGCCTTCAAAGAGAACTGGAATTATGGCAACGCCATTCACTGCGGGCACACAGTGCTTGGTCTTCTCGCGATCAACTCTCAAGACGATGCCGCCGCGATCAACGAGCTATATAAATTAGGCAAAACGCCAGGTTCGCCACAGCTCAATACTTTTGGTCCGACGATGCAGCTTGCTAAGGCACTTCTAAAAATCGGCCATATTGAGCCAGTGTTGACCTACCTGAACCAATGCCGGGCGTTCTGGGAAATGGGAGGCACTTGGCTTGATCTGTGGGAGCGCAAAATCCGAGAAGGCCATATCCCTAACTTCTTTCAGCACAGCCGTGTGTGAACGAACTCGCAATATGGCGAACAACCTCGCTCCCTTCGGCCGTTGGACGCTGCACGATAAAGCCTCGTAGCGCCCAGTGACCTCTACGTTATACGGATTCATCATATGGCTAGCGCGACAATTAAAATATTTCTTGCTCATGGTGACCCAAAGCGGTTACGAACCGCAGAGCTGTCAAACTGGACAGGCAAGGCGGTTGCAGGCCCTCGCACAGAATTCGACAGCATTCTCGCTCGCGAAGAGGCAACGAATGCAGGTGTGTATTTTCTTACGGGAATTGATACCGAAACGGGGAAGCAAGCTCTATATATTGGAGAGGCTGAGTCAATTAAGAATCGCCTCAAAAGCCACCTTGAAAAGGACTTTTGGAATCAAGTTGTTTTCTTCACAAGCAAAGACGAGAACCTGACCAAAGCACATATCCGATTTTTAGAAGGCCGCCTCATAGACGAAGCAAAGCAATCTGGGCGTGCCGTTCTGAAGAATGCACAATCTAGTGGCGCGAAGCTCCCTGAGTCCGACAGAGAGGATATGGAGGTGTTCTTAGAGAAAATGCAGCAACTTCTTCCAGCACTCGGCGTAGAGGCTCTAGTTCCCACTACCGCAATACTCCCGCCTAGTTCTTACGAAATGTTTTTCTGTGAGCTAAAAGGGCTGAAAGCATCCGGATACTTAACCTCAAACGGAATTGTTGTGGTTTCTGGCTCCAATGCAGTATTGCAAGAGCGTGATTCGGCCCCCAAATATCCTTGGGTTATGGCGCTACGACAAAAACTAAAAGATGATGGCACCCTCGTTCCTGATGGCGAGCGATTGCTTTTCACAAAAGATACAGAATTCGCGAGCGCAAGCGCTGCGGCCGTAGTTATCCACGGAGGAACAACCAATGGACTTACTGCATGGAAAAACGCACAAGGAAAATCGCTCAAGGAAACCGAATCCGTATAACAAGTCGTTCCAGCGGACCATCAAAAAGCGGCTCTTTTTCCTGTTCGCAGAACTCCAACGTTAGGTCTCTCCAGCCCTGTAGGGCGGGTTAGGTTTATCAACCCGCGCTGAACTACATTGCCAAGCACAAACCACCTGCTTACCGCGCAGCTTACAATCCTGTCTGAATCGCGGGTTACGCCTGTGGCTAACCCGCCTACACAACTGCTCAGCTTCAGCGTTATCCCTTCAACAGCGTAGCAATAGCCTAAATAGCTTTAGCTAAATAGCGTGGCCAAATAAAAATAAGTAATGACAGGCCGTGCATTTCACATCAAATGCAAGGCCTGCCCCTATCGACTTTTACACCCGATAATAAGCAATCGCCGCATCCAGCTCACTGCTTAGCTGCCGCAAACGCGCACCTTCATTGGCGGTATTTTGAGCAACAGAGCTGCTTTCCTCCGACATCTGCGCCACTCGTTCCACCTGCTGCGCCATCATATGGCTAGCCGAACTTTGTTCACGCATGGAGTCGCTGATTTCACTGACCTGCTCCACCACCTGATCGGCATTCTGACGAATACTGGCAATCGCCGTGCTCGCTGCTTGAGCGCATTGCACACCATGTTCAACTTGTTTAACCGCGTGTTGCATACTCAAAACTGTCGCATTCGCTTCACTTTGAATCGCACTCACCGTAGAGATGATTTCTCGCGTTGAAAGACTTGTTCGCTCGGCAAGCTTACGGACTTCATCGGCTACCACAGCAAAGCCGCGGCCTAGCTCTCCCGCTCTCGCCGCTTCAATCGCGGCATTAAGCGCTAATAAATTGGTTTGATCGGCGATATCTTTAATCACATTCACAACGCTATTAATGCTAGCTGTGCGCTCTTTCAGCGATTCAATTTGCTCTGCTGAAACACGTACATCCGCAGCGATTTGTTGAATACTCTGAATGGTGCTTTCAATCACATCGCCACCACTTGCGGCCATCTTGCCTGCTTCACGCGCTGTGCGATCACATTCATTAGTCCGATCTGCAACCAAGCCAATACTAACGGTCACCTCCTCTACCCCTGCAGCCATACTCGATGCCGCCCCGCTCACATGCTGCGATGCGCTAGATAATTCCTGGCTGCTTAAAGACAGCTCACTCGCCGTGCCTGTTACATCACGGCCAATGCGATGTAGCTGCTGCAAGCTGCCTTGCAGTGTATCGAGCAAGCCATTTAAAGCATTCAACGATTCAGCAATTTCATCATTTCCTATCACTTTCATACGCTGGGTGAAATCGTAATTTGTCCCTAAATTAACTAAAAACTGACGTAAATCCTGTAACGGTTTTTTAATGCCTTGGGTAATCCAAACACCCAAAACAAAAGCCAAAAGTAATAAGACCCCACCCACAGTTAATGATGAAGTAATTGCATTGGATATCTGGGCTTTTACATCACTACTGGCCTCTTTGGAATAATCACGGTTATGTGTTTTTGCAATCTCTAAGGCAGCAAAAAACTTTTCAGCTTGTGGGGTAACGCTTTTAGAAATATAACTGCGCGCGTCCTCTGGGGGCAGGGTCAGCGAAAAGCGTGCGCCTTCTGCAACCAGTGGTTTTAAAATGGCAAACTCTGCCACAGCGCTGGCTAGATTTTTACGATCAATATCATCATCAACAAATTTTTCATAGCTTTGTAAAAGGCGATCAACGTCTGCCAATAAGCTTTGCATTTTATTGATGTGTATCTGCTTTTGCTGGGGATCGGCTTCAATAATGTGGCTTAATTCCAAGCGGCGTGCGCCCATAAAGGCAAGCTCGGCATCATTAAGTGTCTCTAAAGAGGGGATGACATTTGCCACCACCTCGTCAACCCGCACATTAATTGTATTCAGCTTTAAAAAGCTGACCGTAATGAGCAGCAAGATGGATATTGCTGTAGTTGCCACTAATAAAGTGAGCCGGTGAGTAATTTTCAAGGTTCTTTCCAAAAGTAAATGATTAAAAAACAGCTCACAATCTAATCTTAGCTTTTTAGACTTTCCCTGCAAGATATTTAATTGCACAGTGTGTGCTGCGGTGCGGGC
This sequence comes from Iodobacter arcticus, assembly GCF_042664895.1. NCBI lineage: Bacteria > Pseudomonadati > Pseudomonadota > Betaproteobacteria > Neisseriales > Chitinibacteraceae > Iodobacter > Iodobacter arcticus. The sequence goes on along the minus strand of NZ_JBHTBQ010000047.1, from coordinate 4,978 downwards.
CTTTTCTTAAAATATTTATCCACCTTATTTAAGAATAGGATAGGTAGCTCTGAGAGAATTATTTAATAAGATACTAAAAAAACGCCCCAATCAAAGATCGGGGCACTTTTGGAGCTATTTTTAGCGCTTAATCCCGCTGGCTATCTAAATCCATTGCCGCTAGGGTTACAAATTTGCTTTTATTCTTATAGCGATAAGCAAACCAGATTGCGAAGAATAAAGGAATGCCGATATAGGTAGCGGTAACACTAGCCCAATCGATGTTACCTGCCATAAAGGCTTGATAATTTTGGCCCAGCATAATCACCATACAAAGCGCAAAAGCAAACAGCGGCCCAATCGGATAAAAGCGGGAGCGATAAGGTAGCGCTTTTAAATCACGGCCTTGGGCGATATAGCCTTTGCGAAAGCGATAATGGCAAATGGCAATGCCTAGCCAAGCAATAAAGCCAGTCATACCTGAGGTATTCAATAACCATAGATAGACTGTTTTATCGCCAAAAATAGAGGCAAAGAAGCACAGCATACCCACTACCGTAGTAGCGTAAAGCGCGTTTCTTGGCACGCCATTATTAGATAATCTGGCAAATATCTTAGGCGCTTTGCCTTCGGTGGCTAAGGAATACAGCATGCGCGTGGAGGCATACATGCCTGAATTACCTGCTGATAAAATGGCGGTTAAAATCACGGTATTCATTAAGCTGGCGGCAAAGGCAATACCGGCGTTTTTAAATACCAAGGTAAATGGGCTTACGCCAATATCAGAGACATCGCCCTTTAATAGATTAGGATCGGTGTAGGGAATCAACAGACCAATAATCAAAATGGCAAATACATAAAACAATAAGATTCGCCAGAACACTTGTTTAATAGCAAGGGGAATATCTTTTTTTGGATTGGCCGATTCGCCAGCGGCAATACCAATTAACTCGGTGCCCTGAAAAGAGAATCCGGCAATCATCGCCACCCCAAGCATGGCGGGGAATCCCCCTACAAAAGGCCCGTCGCCCATGGTGAAGTTTTCCAGCCCCACCGCGTGGGTACCTTTCATAATGCCAAATACCATCAAGAGGCCGGTGCCGATAAAGACAATCACCGTCACTACTTTAATAAGAGAAAACCAGTATTCCGCCTCGCCAAAGCCTTTGACCGAAATAAAGTTCAGCGCAAACATAATTCCTAAAAATAAGGCGCTCCACATCATGCCGGAGCTATCGGGAAACCAAAATTTCATCACCATACTGGCCGCAGCCAGCTCAACCGCAATGGTTACCGCCCAGTTGTACCAGTAGTTCCAACCCAAAGCGAAGCCAAAGCCCGGCTCAACAAATTTAGCACCATAAGTAGAAAAAGAACCAGAGACCGGCATATAGGCGGCCATTTCGGCAAGACTGGTCATTAAAAAGTAGACCATCAGCCCGATCACAGCGTAGGCAAGCAAAGCACCACCAGGACCAGCTTGCGCAACCGTTGCACCAGAAGCCACAAATAGCCCCGTACCAATCGATCCGCCAATGGCGATCATGCTGAGATGGCGGGCGCGTAAATTACGCTTTAGCCCATGGGCCTGACCTGTATCTTCTCCAATCATTACTTCTTCCTTTTCTAGCATTAAAGCACTTTAAAACATTGCAAAATACAACAGAAAATACCACCCAATAGGCAGCGGCGCGTGATACTAGCACCAGAAAAGCATTTCTTACACAGATAAATAGCTGATCGGGAATAACACCGTTTTGCGGAAAGTTCACCATTTCTTGCAGCAAAAATTCCCATCGCGGGTTAAAGTCCGGTTTTTTTCCCCACCGAATCCACTTATGAATGCCGTCTTAATTGCCGTCACCCTGATGCTGGCCCTCTCTCTTAGCCGCGTTAATGTGGTGATCAGCATCCTAGTGAGCGCAATGGCAGGTGGCCTGTTTGGCGGGCTGAATATTGCAGCAACGCTTGCCGCCTTTAATTCTGGCCTCGGTGGTGGCGCAGGCATTGCGCTGTCTTACGCACTTTTGGGTGCCTTTGCACTGGCGCTGGCCGAATCAGGCCTGCCGCACGCCATGGCCGATGGCCTTGCCAAGCTGGCGCGGCAAAGCAGCACCGGTACAAAAGTAAAATGGGGAATTATTCTGGCGCTGCTCGGCCTTGCCATTGCCTCGCAAAATATTCTGCCCATTCATATTGCCTTTATCCCGCTAGTAGTGCCACCGCTGCTCTACACCTTAGCCAAGCTGAAAGTAGACCGCCGTTTATTAGCTTGTATTCTGACTTTTGGTCTGGTAACGCCCTATATGGTTTTCCCTGTGGGCTTTGGTGAAATTTTCCTACAGCAGATTTTGCTCGGCAGTATTGCAAAATCGGGCTTAGATGCCAGCCATGTGGATGTGATGCGCGCGATGGCGCTGCCCGCACTGGGGATGGTGACAGGCTTACTGATTGCCGTATTTATCAGCTACCACAAACCCCGCCAATACCATATTGATGCCATTGCCGCCGTCGAGCGCGAAGACATTCAATACAGCCGCCGCAGCCTTTGTGTGGCTGGCCTTGCGATGGTGGGCACGTTTATCACCCAGCTTTATGCCGATTCCATGCTGTTTGGTGCGTTGGCTGGTTTTGTGATTTGCGTTTTGGGGGGTGCCGTGCCACTCAATAAAGCCGATGGTGTGTTTGCTGAGGGCATGAAAATGATGGCGGGGATTGGCCTAATTATGATTGCCGCCTCCGGCTTTGCCGAAGTGCTCAAAGCCACCGGCGATGTCTCCAGTCTGGTTGAGCACTCCATGCAATATATCGGCGGCAACAAGCCACTGGCGGTGTTCTTAATGCTGCTGGTGGGCTTGGTCGTCACGCTGGGTATTGGTTCTTCTTTCTCTACCGTGCCTATTCTTGCCACCATTTATGTGCCGCTCTCCATCCAGCTTGGGCTTAGCCCAGAAGCCATTGTCTGCCTGATTGGTACGGCTGGGGCCTTAGGAGATGCGGGTTCTCCTGCTGCGGATTCCACTCTGGGGCCAACGGCGGGTTTAAATATCGACGGCCAGCATGATCATATGTGGGACACGGTTGTACCGACTTTCTTGCACTTTAATTTGCCGGTACTCGCTTTTGGCTGGGTAGCAGTGATGAGCCTTTAAATATTTACATGCAAGACGGGCACAAAAATATTCCTGACTATGCCTCTTGCTCAATGAACCCTGTGTAGATGGATTGCTTGAGCGCCAGGCTTGGTGGTTGAATTTGTAGGGCGGGTGAAACCCGCGAGCAATACTGAATAAATACACGGGCCTCACCTCAACCCTATCAACTTAAGCGAAACCCACCAGAGTGGTGCTCCC
>NZ_JBHTBQ010000047.1:0-1546 GCF_042664895.1 Iodobacter arcticus | reverse complement strand
CACGCCCGAGTAATGACGAACCCGATTGCCGCTCTACTGGCACTAAGCCCAAATACGCCGATAATTGTTCGGCCGTACTGAACTGATGCGTATGCATCACTGCCAATAATTGCGTGCCACTTTGTGGGCCGATTGCGGGAATGGTTTGCAGTAAATTCAGGTCGTTTTTTAGTCCCGGATGGCGGCCGATATGATCGTCGATTTGTCTTTGCAGTTTTTTGAGTTGAGTGTTTAGAAAGGCAAGGCTGTCGGTAATTGATTGATGAATCAGCTCTGGCGTAACAGTAGATTGTGCTTTTTCCTGGCGATTTTGTTCGCGCAGCAAATCTTGCAGAATCGCTTCGCGCCGAGCCAGAAGCCCTTTCAGAATGCGAGCTTCAGGCGGCGGTGGCAGCCACGCGGCAGGTTTAATCATGGCGCAGTAACGTGCCAGCACTTGGCTATCAATGCCATCGGTTTTGGTGCGAACAGCGAGGCCTTGGCCAAAATGTTTTACCTGTGCGGGATTGGCAATCGAGACACACACGCCAGCATCATGCAGCAGTGTGGCGGCCAATTCGTGATACACGCCAGTGGCTTCCATCGTGACGTGCAACTGCTCGGGAGGGATGTGATTTTTAGTCAGCCAAGCCAGCAAATCGGCGAGACCTTTGGCTGTATTGGCAACGACTTTAGCTTTGCCTTTGAGGGGGTCAAGTTGGGTCAGTAAGTAACAATCGAGTTTGGCTTTAGCAACATCAATACCGAGATAAAACATGAGAATTCTTCCTGTAAAAAAGCCTAATTCGCCCACTTGCCTTGTGCATACAGGGTCAAAGCCCTTGGCTACCGTCCAGTGTCTGATTTGGCGAAAGAAGGGAGGTGAAGGGTTTGATCTACAGAAGAAGGTCAATGCCTTAAGGTTGGGCTCAAACTCACTTCGCCTCGTGTGGTAGTAGCTAACCACCACAGGGAACAAGATACAAGGTTGGGTTAGCGGGTTTGTTCGCCGATTTTAGGCGGACCAAACCGCGTAACCCAACATCTTGGCGTAAAAGAATGTTGGGTTAGGCGATACATCTGAGCTTAGTAAACCTCACACGCAGAATGCTAACCCAGGCTACGAATTCACCTTAAGTTGATAGGATTAGATTTCATCTGCCCTACGATATTTATAATGAGATTGAGCAACGGCATAATCAGGCCAATAGTTAGCTGCTAAACATTCATTTATCCCTCTGCAAGGGTTAAATGAATAAAGCACACAATGGCATTATTCTCTCAGAGTGCCGCATATTAAATCCTGAAATAACTACTATGTTATTGATTATATAAGGCATACCCAATTATAAGCGGCTCAATTAAGTAGTAAAACTACTTTTTTTACGGATTAAAGCCACTTAAACCAGCCGATAAATGATTAGTTACAAGTTAAGAAAAATAGACAATCTGGCTCTCATAAAAAATCCTGATTATGTCTCTTACTCAGTTAATCGCCCTCGCGGGCAAGGCTTAGCAATGAGTAAGGCATGCAGCATGCGGGGAATAAGGGCGCATAAATCAAAAC
>NZ_JBHTBQ010000046.1:15275-131119 GCF_042664895.1 Iodobacter arcticus | reverse complement strand
GCTCTTTCATCCGCGTCATCATGGAAACGTCCATGCCGCCAAACTTAGCGCGCCACTTGTAGAAAGAGGCAGAGCTCATACCGTGCTCGCGGCACAGATCGGGAACAGTCGAACCAGCTTCGGCTTGCTTTAAAATCGCCATAATTTGGCTGTCGGAATAACGTGCTGCTTTCATGTAGAGCTCCTCAAAGACTGCGAGAAAATTCTACTTAAAAATGAGCTGGTTTTGTGGGGGGATTACCGGAGAAAGTCGTGGCTTACCGCATGATCGCTGGTCGTGTGTTCCGGCCCTCTGATCTGTTAATGCGATGTGTTTTGCATTGCAGGAATATGCTGTAAGCATGATTGGATTTTTGAGCAAAGGGGGCGTCATGATATCGAGTTTGCTTTTGGGCGTAGCACTGCTGAGTGCCCCTGTGCCCAATGCGGGTGAAGCCCCCGTGTTGCAAGAAAGCCTAGCTGCAGCCGCTAAGTTTGAATCGCTTGATGCCTGGGAAGCTGCCACACTTTATTGTGCGGCAGCCAGAAAAGGCTCGATAGAAGCACAATACCGTTTAGGTATGCTCTACGCTTTTGGTGAGGGAGTGCCTGAGAATAGAAAAATGGCCGCAACTTTGTTTTCTGGTGCAGCTCAACAAGGGCATATGCGGGCGCAAAACATGCTGGAAACCATCAGGTTGGGTGCAAGTATCTTGCCACCTTGTATTCTGGCTGATATCAAGCCCGAGAAAGTGCCCGAGCCACCGATGCCACCTTTTCCGGAACTCAGTGCCAATCAGCAAAAAATTGCCCGCATCGTGCGACAAATTGCCCTGTGGCACGATGTTGATCCGCAATTTGCTTTAAGTATTGCAAGGGTGGAATCGCAACTAAACCCACAGGCCTTATCACCTAAATCAGCACAAGGCGTGATGCAGCTGATTCCGGAAACGGCTGAGCGTTTTAATGTGAAAGATGCGTTTAATGCCAGCCAAAATATCAAAGGCGGGGTGCGCTATCTGCGTTGGCTGCTTGATCGCTACCAAGGCAATGTGGTGCTAGTGGCGGCAAGCTATAACGCGGGAGAAAAAGCGGTAGATCGTTATCGCGGCGTGCCGCCCTATGCTGAAACACAAGAATACGTGGCAAAGGTGATCAAGCTTTATCCCTATGCTCAGCACAAAATGAAGCAGCGGCTGATTAGCAAGGCACAAATGCGGCCGATTTTGTAGGGGGCGCCCCGTGTGCTGTCTAGTCGAGTTGGGGATTGGCTCTTTTGTAGCTCGCTCCCAAACGATGCGCCTCGCTTGTTCGGAGCTTGCATGTTTTAAGGGGAGATTTAAGCCAATCCTATCAAATTAAGCCGCGTAGCTTAGCGAAACCCAAATATTGAACCACAGAGAGCGCGGTGTTTCACGGAGAAAAACAGCTTATGAGCTTAATGCCGTTCACTTAAGCGGTTTTGTTTGAGTTCCCCCCTTTGTAAAGGGAGGCTAGGGGGGATTTGCAGTTGATGTTGGGCTTAAAATAAGCAAAAAACTCAAGGCAAATCCCCCTTTTTCTAAAGGGGGAAGCAAAACCAATACTTTTAGTGAACGGCATTAGCTTATGAGCTAGGTTTTATAGGATGTACAACAACGCAGCCGTTGCGCACCGAAAGCGGTGCGCAAGAAAAACAATTTGCATACCCTATACAAACATAGCCTTTGCTCATTCTTGACCTTAAGTTGATAGGATTGAGATTTAAGCCCCGTACTATTAGCTGCGATATGAATTTAAATTGTGGTGCTTCAAAAAATACTTAAAACTTAATTCAGGTCTTGTTTTTCTTCGTGAAACTCCGTGTTCTCTATGCCCGCCGTGGTTCAAGATTTGGGTTTCTGCTATCTCATACCCCTCAATAATCCTCATCCTCTCCACCCACAACCTTGTAAATCACAGAAACAGAAAAACCACGGCTAATAAGGTAGCGTAGCTGTTTGTTTTTTTCTTTTTGGTCTTGGGGTGGACTGCCAAATTTTCTTCGCCAAAGCGCACGGGCTTGTTCTAGTTCGGTGTCGCCGTGCTCTTCCATGACGCTTGAAATAATTTCGCTGGAAATGCCTTTTTGCTGTAGCTCGGCACGTAAGCGTTGCGGCCCGTAGCGCTGGGATCGGTAGAACACCCATTGTTCGGCAAAGCGGGTATCAGATTGCCAGCCGCGCTCGATAAAATCATCCAGTACCGCATCAACTTCGCTGGGGTCTTCTGCAAATGGGAGGAGTTTGAGCCGTAGCTCGCCGCGTGAATGATCTCGGCGTGCGAGGTGTTGCAGGGCTTTATTGCGTAGAGCGGTCGTCATTTCTTACTCGTTCATTGCATCGGCCCCTGTGGTGGGGTCGATAGCCAGCCCCTCTGGGGAGGAGGGACTGGCTCGTGCTATTTAAGCTTCTAACTCTTCTTCTTTGCCATCTTCAAGTAAAGCAGCAGGATCGATTGGCAATAAGCCACCCGCGCCTAATTTTGCGCGAATTTTTTGCTCAATTTCTGCGGCCACTTCAGGATTATCTTTAAGGTATTGGCGGGAGTTTTCCATGCCTTGGCCAATTTTATTGCCGTTGTAGCTATACCATGCACCGGCTTTCTCAACGATTTTATGTGTAACGCCGTATTCGATGATCTCGCCTTCATGGCTAATGCCTTCGCCGTAAAGAATATCAAAAGTCACAATGCGGAACGGCGGGGCGACTTTATTTTTGGCGATTTTTACTTTGGTTTGGTTGCCAATGATTTCATCGCCTTTCTTGACTGCGCCAATGCGGCGGATATCAAGGCGTACTGAGGCATAGAACTTCAGCGCATTACCACCGGTGGTGGTTTCAGGGCTTTGGCCCGGCATCATATTGCCGATTTTCATGCGCAGCTGGTTAATAAAGATGACCAGTGTATTGGTGCGTTTGATGTTACCAGTGAGTTTACGTAGGGCTTGGCTCATTAGACGTGCTTGCAGACCCACGTGTACATCGCCCATTTCGCCTTCGATTTCGGCTTTTGGCGTAAGGGCTGCAACCGAGTCAACCACGATAATATCTACGCCACCAGAGCGAACCAGCATGTCGGCGATTTCTAAGCCTTGCTCACCGGTATCGGGCTGAGAGATCAGCATTTCAGATACGTTGACGCCCAGTTTGCTGGCGTAGATAGGGTCAAGAGCGTTTTCTGCATCGATATAAGCGGCCACGCCACCTAGTTTTTGTACCTGTGCAACAACGTGTAAGCAGAGGGTGGTTTTACCGGAAGCTTCTGGCCCAAAGATTTCTACTACACGGCCACGAGGCAAGCCGCCAACGCCAAGGCCAAGATCCAAGCCTAATGATCCAGTGGAGACCACTTGCAAATCATTTTGCATTTGGTGCTCGCCCATTTTCATGATGGCGCCTTTGCCGAACTGACGTTCGATTTGCGCGAGTGCCGCGGCGAGTGCCTTGCTCTTGTTGTCGTCCATGTGTGTGTCCCGAGCGCTGTTTAAATAAGATAGGTGATTATAGAACAATCGTTCTGTAAATGAAAAGTGTTTTACTGATTTTGTGGATCTTGCCACTTTACTCAGAGTGGCAAGCGGTGCTCTGCGTGGGGCTTATTGGGCAGAGTAAAGTAGAAAACCGTGTGGCTGCCTGCCTGAGATTTAGCCCAGATGCGCCCATCATGGCGGTGGATAATTCGCTGCACAATGGCAAGGCCTATGCCATTGCCGGTGAGCTCGGCATGTGAATGCAGGCGCTGGAAAGGCGAAAATATTTTATTGGCATGGGCCATATCAAAGCCGATTCCGTTGTCCTGAATGAAGAAAACAGTTTGCCCATTGATTTCATTTGCACCAATGGCGATTTTTGCATCTTGGGTTTGCTCGGTAAATTTCCATGCATTATCGAGTAGATGTCTGAGCGCAATCAGTATTAACTTAGGGTCGGCGTTGGCTTTTAAGTTGTCCTCGATATGAATATCAATTTGCCGCTGTGGCTGCAGGCTGCGGAATTCATCGACTATTTCTTCGCTTAAAGCGCTTAGATTAATGGTCTGGCAGCGCACTTCAATACGGGTGAGCTTGGATAGATTAAGTAAATCGTCAATCAAGCTGGTCATGTTGTGGGTGGTACTGCGGATGCGCGCCAAATAGTTGCGGGCATTGATATCCAGCGAGCCGATATAGTCTTCCAGCAGCACCTGACTAAAGCCTTCGATGGTGCGTAGCGGGATGCGCAGATCATGCGATACCGAATAAGAAAACGCTTCTAGCTCGTGATTGGCCGAGGCCAGCGCTCGGGTGCGTGCTTCAACCACTTCTTCGAGGTGATTGCGGTAGCGTTCCATATCCAGCTCGGCTTGCTTGCGCTCGCTGATATCAATAATAAAGCCTTGCAAAGTGCGTTTATTATCCGCGTCGCACTGGGCTGAGGCGGTGAGTAGTACCCATTTTTCTTCGCCGTTGCTGCTTAAAAAGCGGCATTCAAATTCAGAAATACCGGTCTTGCTGGTTTCGCTAAAGAGGCGGTAAGCGTGGTGTCTGTCGTCTGGATGCAGGTAGCTGGAAAGAAAGCCTTCCTGATACCACTGAGCCAGTGGGTAGCCAAGTAGGGCTTCGGCTTGCGGGCCAACATAGGTGAGCCGCCATTCGTCCGGGTTGGCATCCCAGGGGATAATATGTGTCGATTCAACCAGCCTGCGGTAGCGATCTTGGCTTGCGCGCAGGGCCAGCTCAATTTGCCTGCGGCCAAGGATGTCGGTTTCCAGTTGCAGGTTTTTTTGCTCAAGCGTGAGGATTAAATCGCTAAGCGATTTACGGGTGGTTTCTAAGTTTTGCCCCAAGGTGCCGATTTCATCGCTGCGCCGCCAGATAAAGGCTTCGTCCAGCTCCCGGCGAGCAAGCTGAATGGCTTGGCGGGATAGTTCGGCCAGCGGGCGGATAATGCGTGATTCAAGCAGTAATAGAATCAGCCCAAGGCTGAGTACGATTTGTAAGAGTACGGCGGCCAGATAGAGGCGCTGTTCGCTGCGAATGCGGGTGGTGGCATTGCCATCGTCTAACTCAATGGTGATGGTGCCGATATTGCTGCCTTGCTTACTCACTACACGGGTGAGAGAGTGTAAATGGCCTCGACGGCGCTCTGGCTTATTGGCTTCAATAAACAGGCCCAGCGTAGAGTCATTAACCGTAATGCGCACAATGCGCTCGTCGCTGATCACTGATTCTAGTAGCGGTTTGCCTGCATCAGGCGAGAGATTCCAGAGTGGCTCCTGCATGCCTAATACCAGAATATCTGCAATGCGCTGGTGATCCAGATTGATTTGTCGCTGGGCATTATCCAGCTGGCGAGTCAGGCTGATATAGCCATTTACGCCAGAGGGCAGTAATAAGCCTAAAAGGGTGGCAAAAATAATAGCGGTTCGAAGCGACAGATTCATAGCGTGGCGGGGCTTGGCTTGGGTAGGTTGAGAGTTTCAGATGTTAGTTTAGATCAAGTCGTGGCTTTCTAGTAAAACGTATCATCATTTCATGATTCTTAATCAAGTATTATGAATCGCTTTTGTTAATGTTTTTGTAAAAACAATTCAGCGATGTCTTGTTGCCTGGCATAAATCAATCGGTTTGATTCGTGATTGAATGCCGCATCGTGGTGTTGTGGCTTGAATATTGAGATGGGCCGTATTCATTCTATTTTTCTGTTGTGTATGAAATTGTTTTTAGCAGGTAAGCGTGTCAGATTTAGAATTGATTTATAAGGGAAAACCATGAAGGTGATTGTGTTGGGGGCAGGTGTTATTGGTATTACCTCGGCCTGGTTTCTAAGCCAGGCAGGGCACGAAGTGACGGTGATTGAGCGTGCGCCTGAAGCGGCAAGAGAAACCAGCTATGCCAATGGCGGGCAAATATCCGTTTGCCATGCCGAGCCGTGGGCCAACCCCAAAGCGCCTTGGAAAGCGTTGCAATGGTTGGGTGAGGAAGACGCGCCGCTGCTATTTCGCTTTAAACTTGATTGGAATCAATGGCGCTGGGGTTTGCGCTTTTTACAACAGTGCACACGAGAGAAGGCGCGCTATAACCTGCAAAATCTGGTGCGCTTGGGCTTATATAGCAGAGATACTTTGCAAGCTTTACGTGCGGCCACCGGTATTGAATATCATCAGCGCACCGAAGGGATTTTGCATTACTACACCGAGCAAGCCGAGTTTGAATCAGCCATCCCTGCCGCCAAGTTAATGGGCGAGTTGGGCCTAGATCGGCAAGTTAAATCGACAGCAGAGTGTTTATTGATTGAGCCTGCTTTGCGTGATTCGATGCGCCCGATTGTCGGTGGCACGTATACGCCGAGTGATGAATCGGGCGATGCACGCTTGTTTACCAATGAATTAGCGCTCCTGTGCGAGCAGGCTGGGGTGAAGTTTCGCTACGATTGTGAAATAGCGGGCTTTGATTGTGCGGGAGGTGATGTGCAGGCCGTGCGAGTGGTAGGGGATCATGGCGCAGAGTCGCTTAGCGCAGATGCTTTTGTGGTGAGCTTAGGTAGCTACAGTCCGCTGCATTTACGCCCATTAGGGATTAACTTGGATATTTACCCTGCTAAGGGGTATTCCGCCACGATTCCAGTGCGCGCTGAGCATTGTGCACCGACTGTAAGCCTGACCGATGATGGGCATAAACTGGTTTTCTCTAGATTGGGGGATCATCTGCGCGTGGCAGGGACAGCAGAGTTTGATGGCTATAATCTGGATTTAAATGCCGTGCGTTGTAAGGCGATTATTGATCGTGTAAGGGATATTTTTCCCAACGGTGGCGATTATGCATCTGCTGAGTTCTGGACAGGCTTGCGCCCAGCAACGCCAGGCAATCTGCCTTATATTGGCCGTACCCGCTACCCAAGCCTCTGGCTGAATACGGGGCATGGCACTTTAGGCTGGACTGAATGCTGTGGCTCAGCATTGGCGATTGCCGATTTAATTTCTGGTAAAACGCCTGAGGTTGATTTTTGTTTTCAGTAATTAAAACAGTCGAAATAAATATAGAGGCTGTTTGTTTTGGCTAATGATATTGTGACGTTGTTTTTATTGGCAGAGCTGATCTGCCTTTTTTGTCAGAGTGTAGTGGTCTAATTCCAGTAGCCACCTTGATAGGTGCATTATTCGCCTATCAAGGAAAATGATGCTTATCAACGTAAAAGTGAGCCGAGCCCGGTTACTACGCGGCTGAAAAACAAGTTAAGAAGCAGATGATTTGTGCTGCAAGCGGGCATTCAAAAGTATCTTTGTCGAGAGTCCTCAAACTTTTGGCAGTCGTCGTTTGCCAGTTGAAATATACAAAAAGACATCGCGTATTTAATGTTGCGTTTGTGGTGTAAATAAAAAAAGGCCGGAATTTCTTCCGGCCTTTTTGCATCGCGAGTAATCAGTGATTAATCGGTATGGTAGTTTGGTGCTTCTTTAGTGATTTGCACATCATGCACATGCGATTCACGAATACCTGCGGCGGTGATTTGCACAAATTCGGCTTTTTCGTGGATTTCTGTGATGTTTTTGCAGCCCAAATAGCCCATAGAAGAACGCAGGCCACCCATCAATTGATGGATGATGGCGGTAATCGGGCCTTTGTAAGCAACGCGGCCTTCAATGCCTTCTGGAACTAGCTTGTCGGCGTTGTTCACATTGTCTTGGAAGTAGCGATCAGACGAGCCATTGCTACCGGCCATTGCGCCTAAAGAGCCCATACCGCGGTAGCTCTTGTAAGTGCGGCCTTGGTATAGCTCAACTTCACCCGGCGCTTCGTCCGTGCCGCCAAATAAGCCGCCCAGCATCACCGAGCTTGCACCCGCTGCGATGGCTTTAGAGATGTCGCCAGAATAGCGAATACCACCGTCAGCAATCAATGGAATACCTGTGCCAGCCAACGCTTCAGCTACATTAGCTACCGCAGTAATTTGCGGCACACCCACGCCAGCCACGATACGTGTGGTGCAGATCGAGCCTGGGCCAATCCCCACTTTAACCGCATCAGCACCGGCTTCAGCCAGAGCTAAAGCGGCAGCAGCGGTGGCGATATTGCCGCCAATTACCTGGATATGCGGGTAGTTTTGTTTAACCCAACGCACGCGATCAATCACGCCCTGGCTGTGGCCGTGGGCAGTGTCCACCACGATCACATCCACACCGGCTTCGGAAAGTAGTTTTACCCGCTCTTCGGTGCCCGCGCCTACGCCAACTGCTGCGCCGCAACGCAGGCGACCTTGATCGTCTTTGGCTGCGAATGGGTGCTCGGAGGTTTTGATCAAGTCTTTAACGGTAATCAAGCCTTTAAGCTTGAAGTTTTCGTCGATCACCAGCACGCGCTCTAGGCGGTGCTCGTGCATCAGTACGCGGGCGGATTCAATTGAATCGCCTTCGTTAACCGTAATCAAACGCTCTTTAGGCGTCATGATGCTGCTGACTGCCACGTCGAGGCGTGTTTCAAAACGCAAATCGCGGTTGGTGACGATGCCGACCAATTGGCCGGATTTATCAATCACAGGCAAGCCGGATATTTTGTGCTGGCGGGTGAGTTCGTGAACGTCGCGAACGAGCATTTCCGGGGATACGGTAATTGGATCCTTAACAATGCCTGATTCGTAACGTTTTACTTTGGATACTTCTTTCGCTTGCATCACAGGGGTCATATTCTTATGAATAATCCCCATGCCGCCTTCTTGGGCAATAGCAATGGCGAGGCGAGCCTCGGTCACTGTATCCATCGCTGCAGAAACCAGCGGCAGATTCAGGCGAATGTTACGGGTGAATTGGGTCGATAAATCGACATCACGCGGGAGGATATTGGAATGGGCCGGGACGAGAAGTACATCGTCAAAGGTGAGGGCCTTCTGAATCACGCGCATGGTACAGAATCCTTAGTCGCCAAAACGGCATTATACCGAACTGCGCGTAATAAGACCAACCCCCGTTAGTACAGTTTTTAATAATCTGCAATTTTACGGCTTTAAAAAGAGGAAGGTAGGGGCGTTATGATGGTTTTTTGTAAGCGCTGTGAAAAGTAGTTGCTTGGCCTAGGTCTTATTTATGAGCTCGCCTTGCCGCGATGCCCAGTAAGGGCTAGCGTAAATAGTAGGAGACAGCCTGTTTCGCTTATTTAAAACGAAAGCATAAAGAGGCGCAGGATGGGGATTAAACGAATGCAGGCGCATGCCGCTGATACCGCCTTGATTTTATCAGGCGGCGGCGCAAGGGCGGCGTATCAAGTCGGTGTTTTGCTGGCGATTGCCAAGTTGCTGCCCAAAGGGGCTGCCAATCCGTTTCCTATTATTTGTGGTACATCGGCGGGCGGCATTAATGCTGTGGCATTAGCGGCCGGAGCCGCTCATTTTCGCCGTTCGGTGTTTGAGCTGGCAAGGCTTTGGCAGGGGCTTAGCCCCGATCATATTTATCACACCTCGGTATGGCATTTATTAAAGACGGCAGGGCATTGGTTGCTATCGCTGTTTTTGGGGGGCTTGGGCAAATATAACCCGCGGGCATTTTTAAATAATGCGCCATTGCGTGATTTATTGATTGATAGAGTGGATTTTTCAGGTATCCAGCAGAGCATTGAGGCAGGTGCTTTGCGTGCTTTGTCGATTTCTGCTTCTGGTTATACATCTGGGCAGTCGGTGTCTTTTTTTCAGGGGGCTGCTGACTTGGAAGTATGGCACCGGGCTTCCAGAGTAGGGGTGAAGGCGAGTATCAGCGTCGATCACCTGATGGCCTCTGCGGCGATTCCTTTATTATTCCCTGCCATCAGGCTGCATCGCGAATATTTTGGTGATGGCTCGGTGCGGCAAATTGCGCCCATCAGCCCCGCCATTCACTTAGGGGCTGAGCGCATTTTGGTGATTGGTGTTGCGCCACAGGTGGCTGACCTTTCTGCAAGAGAAAAGCATACCAGCTACCCCACACTGGCTCAGGTGATGGGGCATCTTATGAATAGTATTTTTCTGGATGGCTTAGATACTGATCTGGAGCGCTTAACCCGCATTAATCGCACGCTAGCTGCCGTGCCTGCCGAAGTCGCCCTGCAACTGCCATTGGGCTTGCGGCCAATTAAAGTGCTGGCGATTTCTCCTTCTCAACCATTAGAGCGGCTGGCAGTGGCTTTTAAGCTGGAGTTTCCATGGGGAATGCGCTTTTTATTAGGTGGCATGGGCGCGTTCCGGCATCAGGGCTCGGTGGTTGCCAGCTATTTATTATTTTGTAGTGGTTACTCCCGCAAGCTGATCGAGCTGGGTTATCGCGATGCGATGGCAAAGGAAGGCGAGCTTAGAGCGTTTTTGTCTATTGAATCCAGCGAGTGATACGCTTTTCCAGTCCACTGGCGATCCATTGTCAGATTCCGGACAGTAAAGTATTCTTAATTTTGCTGACACGGAACTTTTATGCAAGATAGCGACTCTTAAGCAAGCCCTATGAATGTTGCGCCCTGTGCGGTGTATCAATCGGCAATTCTTGTGCTGTCATAAGCGCCCTCTTGATCGAGTTGGCTGATAGAATAGTCTGTATCTATTGATTGGCCTTTGGAGTAAGTATGTTGCGTTGGCGTTTGGGCCATTTGGCCCTGTCTTTATTCTGTGCAGGCACGATTGCTTTTGCAATTTATCTGGAAAGAACCCAGTTTTTAAGCCCATGCCCGCTGTGTATTTTCCAGCGTGTGGGTTTTATTACGTTTGGTCTATTGTCTTTCTGCGCTGCCGCCATCCCCATGCCTAAAATGAGCCGCTTCTGGCCGATTGTCCTTACCATTGTGGGTTTGGCCGGGGGCGCGGTTGCCGCGAGGCATGTGGCGATTCAGTATTTTATTGATCCTAGCTCGCTGCCGTCCTGCGGGCCGGGGCTAAATTACTTAATGGAAACGCAGCCTTGGTTGCAGGTTTTTAAAGGCGTGCTGACCGGGCATGGCGAGTGCGGCGTGATCGATTGGAGCTTATTCGGCTTGTCTTTGCCCGTGCTGGCTTTATTGGGCTTTAGTGGCTTGATTGCGGCGACTTGGGGTATTCGTTTTTGGCAGGCTAAAGTATGACGCTGACCGAATTAAGATACATCGTGGCCGTGGCGCGTGAGCGCCATTTTGGCCGTGCAGCCGCCAGCTGTTTTGTTTCGCAGCCGACACTTTCGGTGGCGGTGAAAAAATTAGAAGAAGAGCTGGGCGTGGCTTTATTTGAGCGTTCAGCCAGCGATGTGACGCTGACGCCGATTGGCGGGCGCCTAGTCGAGCAAGCTCAGCGGGTATTAGAAGAAGTTCAACTGATTAAACAATTGGCCGAGCAGGGCAAAGATCCGCTGGCTGGCCCTTTGCGGCTTGGCATCATTTACACCATTAGCCCTTATTTATTGCCGCATTTAATTCCGCAGCTGCGCCTTGCTGCGCCGCAAATGCAAATTTTGCTTGAAGAAAACTACACTGCGCGTTTGGTAGAAATGCTGAAGCAAGGCGAAATCGATGTGGCGATTGTGGCAGAGCCTTTTTTTGAAGCAGGCCTAGCTACGCAAGCCGTTTATGACGAGCCCTTTGTCGTTGCTACGCCTAAGGGCCATCCTTGGGAGAGCGAGGCTGAAATTGATTCATCCGTTCTGGCCGATGAAAACGTACTGCTGCTGTCTTCTGGTAATTGCTTTCGCGATCATGTCTTGCAAGCTTGTCCTGATTTAAACAGAGAAAGCTTGCCTGTAGGAAGTTTGCAGCGCACCTTGCAAGGCAGCTCGCTCACGACGATCCGGCATATGGTTGCAGGCGGCATTGGCGTTACCGTATTGCCTGCTACATCAGTAAGCAGTGCGGATGATTTATTGCTGACTATTCGCCCATTTAAAGATCCAATTCCAACGCGGCGTGTGATTCTGGCTTGGCGACGTAATTTTCCGCGCACAGCGGCAGTAGAAGCCGTAAGGCAAGCGGTATTAAACGCGCCATTGCCCGCCGTAACGATGTTGCACAATGAGCCTATTCATTAATCGCTGATTTAATTGAGCGAATCAATGATCAATTGCGCTGAGCGAGGTATTTTGGGATTAAAACCAATGTGTTTGTTTGAAGTTTGATTTTAGCGCTCCATTCACCAAGGAAGACAAATGAGTGCCCCTGTCGTCATAATTGGTTCAGGCTTAGCCGCCTATCAATGCGCACGTGAATTTCGCAAACTGGATCAAACCAGCCACTTAACGATGATTGCTCAAGATGCTGCTGATTTTTATTCTAAGCCCATGCTATCTAATGCATTGGCGGGAAAAAAGACGGCGGTAACATTAGTCATGAAATCAGCCGCTAAAATGGCCGAAGAATTAAGCGCCGCTATTTTGCCCGATACCGAAGTGGTCGGAATTGATACTGCCAATAAGCAGGTTTTATTAATTGATGGTCAGGCGCTTGAATATCGTGATTTAGTTTTAGCCATTGGCGCAGATCCAATTCGTCTGCCCTTAGCAGGTAATGCCGATGACGATGTATTATCGGTGAACGATATTAACGACTATGCCGCTTTTGCAGAAAAACTGGAAGGCGTTAAAACGGTAGGTATTTTAGGGGCAGGGCTGATTGGTTGCGAGTTTGCCAATGATTTATTAGCACAGGGTATTAAGCCTGTGGTGATTGATCCAGCAGCATGGCCTTTATCACGTTTTTTACCTGAAGCGGCAGGGCGTTATTTAGGCCAGCAATTACAGGACGCGGGTGTTGAATTTAAATTTGGGATGACGGCCACAAATTACGATCATTTAGAAGATCGTTATTTGGTGGAATTAAACGACGGTTCGATTGTAGAAGTTGATTTATTGCTTTCAGCCGTTGGCCTGCGCCCACGCATTCATTTAGCGACCAGCGCTGGTTTAAAAGTGAATCGCGGTATTGTGGTTGATCAAGCTTTGCAAACCTCTCAGCCGCATATCTACGCCCTAGGTGATTGCGCCGAAGTCATGGGATTAAACCTGCCCTTTGTGATGCCGATTATGCACTGCGCCCGTGCCTTGGCCGCTACTCTGGCCGGTACGCCCACCCCGGTAAAATATCCCGCCATGCCTATTGTGGTGAAAACCCCGGCCTGCCCGACGGTGGTGGCCCCACCTGCAATTGGCGCACAGGGTGAGTGGCAAGTGTCCGCCATCGAGGGCGGAGTAGATGCTCGTTTTGTTGATGCTCAAGGTCAGTTGCTTGGCTTTGCATTATTGGGAGCTGCTGTAAAAGAGAAGCAACAACTGAGCGCTCAATTGCCAAGTTTGCTGCCGTAATGGCAGCATGATTTGCTGCGGGGGCACGCTGATTCTATTTACTTCAAGTTTAATCCATTGCTTGCGGTTGACCATTTTGCAGCTTAAGTCAGTATTGCTTTTTACTGATTTAGCTAAAGTTGATCTCTATGGAATATGGGCGCGAATCGAGCTGTGAGTGTTTTTATAAACACTCTTTTCGTGGTTGAAGCTGCTCTTGCAAAAAAGTGATGTATGCTTTGCTTAAATAAATAGAATTTGCAGGCTATGCCTGTGCTTTTAGTCAAAGCACAGGCAATTTAAATGGTTTTATTTCTGGATGCGGTTTTGTGCGAAAAAATCATGCTGAAACAGCCGCATTCTGAATACATTGTGATAACTGCCATTGCAGAAATATTCTTCAATTAATTCGGCTTCTTTAATAAAGCCACACTTCTCATAAATATGGACTGCCGCTAAATTAGAAACATCAACAACCAAATAAAGTTTACGCAGATTAAGCACTGAAAAAGCATAATGAGCCGCTAGTAACGTGGCTTCTGTGGCATAGCCTTTCCCTTGCTGGTCAGGCGCAATCATAATCTGGAATTCAGCACGGCGGTGAATATAATCTAGCTCAATTAATTCTACAAACCCCACGGTATCGCTATTGCCATTGATGGCCACAAAGCGGCGCTCGCGTACATCATGAATATGTTGATCGTACAGCTGGGTGAGCTCAGAAAAGGTCTCATAAGGCTCTTCAAACCAATAACGCATAATCTTGGCATTATTGTTGAGCTCATGGGCAAAACGTAAATCAGATCGTTCTAGTGGACGTAATTTTAAACGGCTACTCATATAAATCTTAAGAAAATGAAGACAAGTGTCTGACTATCAGCAGTAAAGCGGAGTTCATTTTTCTAAGTGGGAATGGTATTTGTTACCCTAAATGAGCATGGTGCACGATGTTAAGCCATCGCCGATGAGCAAAGTACCGCATCCAGCAAGCTAGGGAAGCGGCTGTCCAGATCTTCTTTGCGTATGCTGTTAATAAATTGTGTGCCGTCCGCAGTCATGCGGATAATGCCTGCTTAGCGCAGTACCCTGAAATGATGCGATGTGGTGGGTTTACCTAGCACAAAGCACCACAGGCTTGCTCTCCAACACTGACAAGGCTTTGCACAATGGCAAGGCGTGCGGGGTCGCTGAGCACATACAGCACTCTGGTCAGGGTGAGGTCTTCTTTTGATGGGTGGACTGGTGTTCTCATGGTTGCCATTCAGGCGCGTTGCACCCTTTTACAATTGAGTAAAAATAGGAATACACCATGTCAGCTAAATTTGAAAATCAGGTAGCCGTTGTAACCGGTGGCTCAACCGGTATTGGTTTTGCAATTGCTAAGGCCTTGCTTGATGAGGGTGCACGCCGTGTTTATGTGACGGGCAGGTCGGCTAAAACGCTGGATGCCGCGGTCACGGCGCTGGGGGAAAGGGCGATTGCCGTGGTGTCGGATGTGGCAGAGTTGAGCGAGCTGCAAAAGCTGAAAAGCACGATTGAGCAACAGGGTGACGTGCTTGACGTGATATTTGCCAATGCCGGCATTGCAGAATACAACCGCTTTGGAGAGACGGTTGAGGCAGAGTTTGCTAAGACGTTTGATATCAATGTAAAGGGTGTTTTTTTTACGGTGCAAACCCTGTTGCCGCTGCTAAAAGATGGCGGTTCTGTGGTGTTGACGGCCTCTATTGTGGCGAATAAGGGCATGGAAAACCTGAGTCTTTATAACGCGTCTAAGGCAGCAGTGCGCTCGTTTGCGCGCTCTTGGGCTAATGATTTGAAAGGGCGCAAGATTCGGGTGAATGCACTTAGCCCGGGCCTCACCCGTACACCGATTATGGAAAACGGCTTGAAATGGGATGCAGAGCAGCTTGCTGGGCTCGCTAGCTACGCTGCAGAGGTCGTGCCGCTAGGCTATGTGGCTCTGCCCGAAGACATCGCCGCTGCAGCATTGTTTTTAGCATCGGATGATGCGCGCTATGTGAATGGTGTAGAGCTGACAGTGGATGGGGGATTTACGCAGATTTAGAGTCCGCTGTTTAAGCTTTTATTCGAGCAGGGTTTGGCATGACGAGGGCCCAGTGTCTCCGGGCCCTTTGGGCTGAGCTAGGATGAGTCTTTATTCCCAGCTCAAAATCACTTTACCGCTTTGTCCCGACAACATGGCTTCAAAGCCCTGTTCAAACTCATCCACATGGAAGTGATGAGTGATAATCGGGGTGATGTCGAGGCCAGATTGGATGAGGGCGACCATTTTGTACCAGGTCTCGAACATTTCACGGCCGTAAATGCCTTTGATTTCTAGTCCTTTGAAAATCACCTGATTCCAGTCGATGGCGGTGTCTGCCGGTGGAATACCTAGCAGCGCAACTTTGCCGCCGTGTTGCATGGTTTCCAGCATGGTGCGAAAGGCTTGCGGGTTGCCGGACATTTCCAAACCCACGTCAAAGCCTTCGGTCATTTTTAAATCCGCCATCACGTCTTTTAAATCTTCTTTTAAGACATTGACGGCGCGAGTTGCACCCATTTTGCGGGCCAGATCAAGGCGGTAGTCGTTAACGTCGGTGATCACCACATGGCGCGCGCCAACGTGTTTGGCAATGGCTACCGCCATAATGCCGATCGGGCCTGCGCCGGTAATCAACACATCTTCGCCGACCATATTGAACGACAGCGCGGTATGCACGGCATTGCCGAATGGATCGAAAATGGCCGCTAAATCATCGGAAATATCGTCAGGAATAGGGAAGGCATTAAAGGCAGGTAGTACCAGATATTCAGCAAAAGCACCGGGGCGGTTGACGCCCACGCCGACGGTATTGCGGCAAAGATGGCGACGGCCTGCACGGCAATTACGGCAATGGCCGCAGGTGATATGGCCTTCGCCGGAGACGCGATCGCCAATCTTAAAGCCTTGTACTTCAGAGCCAATTTCAACCACCGTGCCTACATATTCATGGCCAACGTGCATAGGCACAGGAATGGTTTTTTGCGCCCAATCGTCCCATTTCCAGATGTGAATATCGGTGCCACAGATGGCGGTTTTTTTAATTTTAATCAGCAGGTCGTTATGGCCAATGGCAGGCTTTTCGACTTGATTCATCGTCAGGCCAGGGGCTGCTTCTAATTTTGATAAGGCTTTCATCTGGTATTTCCATTAATTATTTTAGGGCTACAAAACCTAAGGTCTGTAGACACAGAGTACACAGAGGTTAAAAGCAGAACATGGAGGAAAAGCTAAGTTAAGTTGGCCTTTCTAGTCTGCAATATGCTTTCGTAGGTTGGGTTACGCGATACATCGCTGAGCGAGGTAAACCTCGCACGCAGACTGCTAACCCAAGCTACGGATTTCTCTATGCGCTCTGTGTTCTCATTGATCTCTGTGTTTACAGAACTTTTAAGTCTTTATTTTTAAGCAATTACTTTCAGCTCGCGACCTACTTTGATAAACGCATCTACTGTTTTCTGGATTTGCTCTAGCGTGTGGCCTGCCGACATTTGGGTGCGGATACGGGCTTTGCCTTTGGGTACTACAGGGAAGGAAAAGCCAACCACGTACACGCCTTCTTTAAGGAGCGCTGCGGATACGGCACCAGCAAGGCGTGCATCGCCCAGCATCACGGGGATAATCGGGTGCTCGCCCGGAACTAAGGTAAAGCCTGCCTCAGACATAGCACTCCGGAAGTATTCGGCGTTGCGTTTTAGATTGCTGCGCAGTGCTTTGCCCTCAGCGCTTGCTAAGATTTCTAATACTTTCAAGCTGGCTGCGGCGATGGCGGGGGCGAGGGTGTTGGAGAACAAATAAGGGCGTGAGCGCTGGCGGAGCAGATCGATCATCGGTTTGCGGCCTGCTACATAGCCGCCCGAAGCACCGCCTAGGGCTTTGCCCAAGGTGCCGGTGTAAAGGTCAATACGGTCTTGTACGCCGCATAATTCGGGCGTGCCCGCGCCGTTTTCGCCGATAAAGCCCACGGCGTGCGAATCATCCACCATCACAATCGCGTTATAGCGCTCGGCTACATCGCATAGCTCTTTCAGGTTGGCGATAATGCCGTCCATAGAGAATACGCCATCGGTGACGACCAACTTAAAACGCGCGCCCGCTGCATCTGCGGCAATTAGCTGCGCTTCAAGGTCTTGCATGTCGTTGTTTTTATAGCGAAAGCGTTTGGCTTTACACAGACGCACACCGTCGATAATCGAAGCGTGGTTTAGCTCATCCGAAATGACCGCGTCTTCCTCACCCAGCAGCGTTTCAAATACGCCGCCATTGGCGTCAAAACAGCTGGAATACAGAATGGTGTCGTCGGTTTTTAGAAAGCCAGAAATTGCCTGTTCTAAATCTTTATGTACCTGCTGGGTGCCGCAAATAAAGCGCACCGAAGCACAGCCATAGCCGTAATCGTCCATGCCTTGTTTGGCGGCTGCAATCAGCCGGGCATCATCTGCCAAGCCTAGATAATTATTGGCGCAAAAGTTCAGCACTTCTTGGCCACTCTGCAAGGTGATGTCCGCACGCTGCTTACTGGCGATCACTCGTTCTGGCTTGGCAAAGCCATCGCTGTGGATTTGTTCAAGGGTGGCATTGATGTGTGATAGGTAGGCGTGATTCATAGTCATCCTGTGTGCGTGAAGCGATCGAATGGCTAGATTGTAGACCGCACTGGGATTGGCGATCAGTAGCAGTTCTTGCAAATAAACAGTAGCTAACTGTAGTTGATGTTTATGGAGTACATCATGGGTAAATGCAGGGCTTTCAGGCGAGACGGGCAAAAAAATGCCGCTCAATGTTTTGAGCGGCAGGGTATGGCAAATTGTGTTTTAACTGCTGGCTTTTGCTAATTCAGGTTTGAGCATTTGTTCGTCACGCTTGGTTTTATTTGCGGGTGTGTCATGAAACATAGTCAGCGCTAATAAAATCATGGCGGCGACGCATGAGCCGATCAGCAGCATAAAGCCACCATCCCAGCCAAAATGATCCACCGTATAGCCCACCACGGCGCTAGCCGCAACCGAGCCGCCAAGGTAGCCAAATAGGCCAGTAAAGCCTGCTGCAGTACCTGCTGCTTTTTTCGGAGCCAGCTCCAGAGCATGCAAACCAATCAACATCACTGGGCCGTAAATAAAGAAGCCAATAGCGATCAGCGATAGCATATCTACGGTTGGGTTGCCTGCCGGATTTAGCCAATAAACCACGGTGGCAATGGTCACGAGGCCCATAAAGAACAAGCCTGTTGCGCCGCGATTACCTTTAAACACTTTATCCGACATCCAGCCGCAAAGCAGGGTGCCCGGAATACCCGCCCATTCAAATAGGAAGTAAGCCCATGACGACTTATCGACGGTGAAATGTTTCACTTCTTTTAAGTAAGTTGGTGCCCAATCCAATACGCCATAGCGCAGCAGGTAAACAAATACATTGGCAAAGGCAATGCACCAGAGCAGCTTATTAGGCAGGATGTATTTTTTAAAGATTTCTGTAGCGCTTAATTCCACTTCATGCGCGGCGTTGTAATCTTTTGGGTAATCGTTTTTGTATTCTTCAACCGGCGGCAAACCGCAAGATTGAGGGGTGTCACGCATCACCACAAAGGCCAGCACCGCAATGGCAATGGCTGCCGCAGCAGGCACATAGAATGCTGATCGCCAATCGTTAAACCAGCCCATGCCTAAAATAAACAGCGGGCCAATCATGCCGCCGCCCACGTTATGTGCGCAATTCCATACGGACACTACCGAGCCGCGTTCTTTCTGGCTCCACCAGTGCACCATGGTGCGACCGCATGGTGGCCAGCCCATACCCTGTACCCAGCCGTTTAAAAACAGCAGTACAAACATAATGGTCACGCTGGATGTGGCCCAAGGCACAAAACCCATAAACAGGAAAATAGCCGCAGAAAGCAGTAGTCCAAGGCTTAAAAATACCCGTGGATTAGAGCGATCAGAAACCGCACCCATTAAAAACTTGGATATCCCGTAGGCAATGGCCACCCCTGACATGGCAATACCCAAATCGCCGCGTGAGAAGCCTTGCTCAACTAAATAAGGCATGGCCAGCGAGAAATTTTTACGAACTAAATAATAGCCCGCGTAGCCAAGGAAAATCCCCAGGAAAATTTGCCAGCGAAGCCGTTTATAAGTGCTGTCGATTTTTTGCTCGTCCATACGTGCGATATGGGCGGCCGGTTGCAGGAATTTAAGCATCGGAAATCTTTATATGAAAACATCGCAAAGAGGATGTTTGATCAAGGGAAACACGCCAGCCCATTGGCTGGCGCTCATTAGTTAAAACCGTGTGCGAGTGCTGCCAAGGTGGCACCCACAATAGAGCCTACAACAGGAATCCAAGCGTAGCCCCAGTCGCTATTGCGTTTGCCGGAAATCGGCAGAATGGCGTGCATCAGACGTGGGCCTAAATCGCGAGCCGGATTCATGGCGTAGCCTGTGGTGCCCCCCAGAGAGACGCCAATCCCCAGTACCAGAAGCGCTACTGGTAGGGCGTCAATCGCACCCAGTGACATTTTGGGGGAGACCATGCTTAAAATCGCAAACACCAAAACAAAGGTGGCGACAATTTCAGAAACCAAATTGCCTGCTACATGGCGAATAGCGGGGCCGGTACAAAATACCGCTAGCTTTAGATCGCCGTCTTCAGTGCTTTCAAAGTGTTTGTGATAAATCAGCCACATCACAAAAGCGCCTGCCATACCGCCCAGCATTTGCGCCACGATATAGCCCGCTACATCACTCCATGCAAATTTACCCGCTACGGCCAGCGCAATAGAAACAGCAGGGTTAAGGTGAGCGCCACTAATGGCGGCCACGCTAAATACACCCACAAACACGGCCATGGCCCAGCCAAAAGCAATCACAATCAGGCCGCTGTTTTGGCCCTTGGTTTTATTCAGTAATACATTGGCGACGACGCCATTACCTAAAAGGACCAGTAAAGCGGTGCCAATAAACTCTGCAAATAATGGAGTCATTTTGAAATCCAATGAGGAGCGGGCATGCACCCGGAGGATAAGGGTATTGTTTGAGTTTTCTTCACCTCTTTGCTGAGGAAGACGGTTTTCTCTATTAATACGCTTATTCGAATCATCGTAGGGCGGGTGAAACTCGCGTGTTTTTCAGCCTCGCTCGCGGGTTTCTCACGTTCTACAGCTCTATTAATCCGTTTCGTGATTAGCCCAAGTTTTGGTGGCTTCTACTGCGCGGTGCCAACCTTTAAGCAGCTTGCCCGAGTCTTCTGCACTCATTTGGCTGCTAAAACGCGTGTCTAGCTGCCATTGGCTTTGCACGTCTTCAATACTCTTCCAATAACCCACGGCAAGGCCGGCTAAATAAGCCGCGCCAAGGGCGGTGGTTTCGGTAATTTTTGGGCGGATCACATCAGTGCCCAGAATGTCGGCCTGAAATTGCATCAAGAGTGGGTTTACACTTGCGCCACCATCTACGCGTAGCTCAGGAATGCTGATGCCTGCATCGGCTTCCATCGCTTTTAATACATCGGCCGTTTGGTAAGCGATGCTATCAAGTGCTGCGCGGGCGATGTGGGCTGACTTTGTACCCAGCGTTGCGCCAAATAGCGAGCCACGCGCGTCCTGATTCCAGTGTGGTGCACCAAGGCCCGCAAAGGCAGGTACGAGGTAGACACCATTGCTGTCTTTTACCTGGCCCACTAATTCATTGACTTCAGAAGACTTACTAATCATGCCTAAGCCATCACGCAGCCATTGCACTACTGCGCCGCCAATAAAAATACTGCCTTCCAGCGCGTATTCAACACGGTCGCCAATTTGCCAGGCGATGGTGGTCAGCAGATTGTTTTTAGAAATGATCGGTGTAACGCCGGTATTCATCATCATAAAGCAGCCCGTGCCGTAGGTGTTTTTGACCATGCCGGGGCGGGTACATTGCTGACCAAAGAGGGCGGCCTGCTGATCGCCTGCAATGCCGGATAGAGGCACGCGGCTACCCAACATCGATTCATGGGTATGGCCGTAAATTTCGCTAGAGGAGCGTACTTCCGGCAGGATGCTGGCCGGAATATCCATCAGCTCCAGCATGTCTTTATCCCAAGTCAGTGTCTGGATGTTAAACAGCATGGTGCGGGATGCATTTGATACATCAGTCACATGCACTTCGCCGTGGGTGTAGTTCCAGATCAGCCAGCTATCAATTGTGCCGAAAGCCAGCTTGCCCGCATTAGCCAGCTCGCGTGCGCCTTCTACATTATCTAAAATCCACTTGATTTTGCTGCCAGAAAAATAAGCATCAACCGGCAGGCCGGTTTTGGCGCGGATCGATGCTTCAAGGCCTTGGGCTTTAATTTCATCGCAATATTGCGCAGTGCGGCGATCTTGCCAAACGATGGCGTTATAGACCGGCTGGCCGGTTTCACGATTCCACACCACGGTGGTTTCGCGCTGATTGGTAATGCCAATGCCGGCGATTTGAGTGCTATCAATATTGGCGCGGGTAATGGCTTCGTGGGCCACGGTGGATTGCCCAACCCAGATTTCAAGTGCGTCGTGCTCTACCCAGCCCGGCTGAGGATATATTTGTTTGAATTCTTTTTGCGTCATCGAAATGATGTCGCCTGCCTGATTAAACAAAATTGCGCGTGAGCTGGTTGTGCCTTGGTCAAGCGCCAAAATGTATTTGTTTTCCACTTCTATCCCCTTTGCTTTAGGCGGCAAGCGATGTGTTATGAGTGTGCTTTTGTATGAATTGCTGGCTTTATTAAAACCAGTCAGATCAGGAAGTGTTGTGTGATGTTCGTTTCTGATCGTTTCTGATTTTAATCGTTGTATGCTTGATTTATATCAGGGGATACCGCAACTTGTAATCAGAAAAAATAGACTACAAAAGCAAAATAATGAGGTTTTACGGGGGGTGAAGCGGGGTAAATGTTTCTTTAGATTTGTTGCATTTTTATGAAAAACGAGGAAAAAAGGTTTAGGCCATGCAGAAATTACGGTTTTTTATGCGGTGGATTGATTGTTTTTGATTGCAAAGAGAGGTACATCTCTGCATGAGGGGGGAGTCGGAGATCAAAAGCGCTTGTTTCAGTGAAGCTACAAATTGGGGATTTTAACTTAAGCTTTCGCCGTGAAAGCGATTAAAGCCATGTGGGTCAACTTAGCTCAACGTCATTGATGATGCTCCGTAGGACGGATGAAACCCAACCCTATCAACTTAAGGTCAAAAATCGCCAAGGCTTGGTTCTGCGCAACGACTGCGTCGTTGCACACCCTGTTAAAGCTTAACGCCTAAGCTGGTTTTCTCCGTGAAACGCTGTGCTTTCTGTGGTTCAAGATTTGGGTTTCGCTAAGTTAAGTCGCTTAAATTGATAGGACTGGGGTGAAACCCGCTTTTATAAAGTGAGATGCTACGAAATCGGCGGGTTTCACCCCATACGCATTAACCAAATTGCTTTTCATTAACGAACAGCGAAAAAACGTATTGTCGCTCTTTGCACGGGGCTTTTAGAGTTCTGAAGTCGCGACACGAGGTACAAGCGGGCGGGGTTTCTTTGATGCCTGTCTGAGCGAGTTTGCGAGTGAGTTCCGCAGCCGCCGGCTCGATTGTTCGCCGATGAAGGGCTTTCGTGCTTTTGGGGTTTCACCCGTGCTACGAATAACGTACATATTGCATAAACCAATATGTTTGGTGCCCTAATATTGGGGCCTCTCTTTCACAAGAGCTAAGCTTCAATCTTAATGAGGCGTTTCTGCAATATAGAGTTGGGTTTTTGATTCTTTAATGACCGCTTCCATCGCCGCATCGACGGGTTGGTCGGTAAATAAGGCGGTGATCTGTGATAAATGGCCTTGGCGGGCGAGGGCTGGGCGGCCGAATTTGGAGTGATCGGCCACCAAAAACACATGCCGTGATTGTTTGATGATCGCTTCGGCGGTGCGTACTTCTCTAAAGTCAAAATCACGCAGCGTGCCGTCGGTTTCGATGCTGGAAATGCCGATGATGCCGTAATCCACTTTAAATTGATTAATAAAGTCGATGGTGGCCTCGCCAGTAATACCTCTGTCCCGCCCACGCACCATGCCACCCGCAATAATCACCTCACAGTCGTGATAGGTGCACATCATCGCGGCCACATTCAGATTATTAGTAATTACATGCAGGCCATGGTGATGGCGCAGCGCCTTGGCGACTTCTTCGGTAGTGGTGCCCAGATTAATAAATAAAGACGCATTATTAGGAATATGTGCGGCCACCAACTCGGCAATTCTTTGTTTTTCTTCGATCAGCAGCACTTGCCTTGCGGCATAGGCCACGTTTTCTACGCTGGATAAAGTGCTTACCCC
Organism: Iodobacter arcticus; assembly: GCF_042664895.1. Classification (NCBI taxonomy): domain Bacteria; kingdom Pseudomonadati; phylum Pseudomonadota; class Betaproteobacteria; order Neisseriales; family Chitinibacteraceae; genus Iodobacter; species Iodobacter arcticus. Next base: position 107,522 of record NZ_JBHTBQ010000046.1, on the reverse strand, counting down.
ACCATGCAGCTTTTGCACCAGCTTGTTTTCAACCAGCTGATGAATATCGCGGCGAATCGTTTGCTGGGTGACATCAAAGTGTTCAGCCAGCTTATCTACGCTGACATATGCCTCTCTTTGTACCCATTTTAAAAGTTCCTGCTGGCGTAGATTCAAAATCATGCTGCGTCTCTTTGGCTAGTTGTACTGAGCGTCTTGATCCCGCTCGCGGGGGAAAGCACTTTGAATAAAAAAACAGTGATGTTGTTTCTTGTTCCAAGTTTAACAAGCCAGTGACGACTATGCGATGGGGGAAGCCTGCAAGATGCAAAAAAGCGTGTAGGGGTTTTCCATAGCAAACATATTAGAAAATATAATGTTAGTATTTTGTTGTTTTGTATTTGTTTATGTACAAATACGATCAATAATGAATCATTGCATCGCATCCGGGGCAGAAAAGCGTGGAAGAGAAAATTTACGATGTATTAGTAGTGGGTGGTGGCATTAATGGGGTTGGGATTGCGCGTGATGCGGCTGGCCGTGGTTTATCTGTGTGCCTGTGCGAAAAAGACGATCTGGCGCAGCACACCTCGTCGGCCAGCTCCAAGCTAATTCACGGTGGCTTACGCTATCTGGAATATTACGAATTTGGCTTGGTTCGCAAGGCGCTGCAAGAGCGCGAAGTGCTGCTGGATTTAGCCCCGCATATTATCTGGCCGCTGCGCTTTGTGATGCCGCACGACCCTACTGGCCGTCCAAAGTGGCTGATCCGTACTGGTTTGTTTCTTTATGATCATTTGGCCAGTCGCAAAGTTTTGCGTGGTACAGAAACGATTCGCTTTGATCGCCATGCCTCTGGCAAACCATTAAAAGCGGGTTACACCCACGGTTTTGCCTATTCAGATGGCTGGGTGCAAGACGCCCGCTTAGTGGTACTGAATGCGATGGATGCGGTAGAACACGGGGCCGTGGTGCATACCCAAACGGCGTGCGTGGCGGCTAAGCGTGAAAAAGGCGTTTGGCATTGCACTTTGCAAGGCGATAGTGGTAGGGGGGGCGTGCAGCAAGTAAAAGCCCGCACGGTGGTGAATGCGGCGGGTGCCTGGGTGGAGTCGGTGCTTAAAAATGTGGTCGGCCAGAAATCGGCCCATGCGCTGCGCTTGGTGAAAGGCAGCCATATTGTGGTGAAAAAGCTATTTGATCACCCTGATGCCTATATTTTTCAAAACCCCGATAAGCGCATTATTTTTGCGATTCCTTATGAAAAAGACTTCACCCTGATTGGCACCACCGATGTGGAATACCACGCTGATCCGGCTAGAGTAAGCATCGATAAAGACGAAATTGCTTACCTCTGCCAAATGAGTAATCGCTACTTTGAGCAGCAGATCAGCCCAAGCGATGTGGTGGCGACGTTTTCAGGCGTTCGCCCGCTGCTGGACGATGCTTCCGGCAATGCCGCTAGCGTGACCCGTGATTACTCACTGGAGTTTGATGCCAGTGAAGGCTTATTGTCAGTGTTTGGCGGCAAGATCACCACCTATCGCAAGCTGGCCGAGCAGGCGGTTGATTTACTTGCGCCGCATCTGGGTAATCATCACGCAACATGGAGCGCCAGCAAGCCTCTGCCGGGTGGTGATTTGTATGGCAGTTTCGAGCAGTTTATGCAAAAGCTAGCGAAAGATTATGCATGGATGCCGCAGGAAGTATTGCAGCGTTACGCTCGTACTTATGGATCGAGAACGCGCGTGCTACTTAAAGGCGCAAGGTGTGTGGCTGATTTGGGCGAGGAAATCCTGCCGAACCTCTATGCCGCCGAAGTGCGTTATTTAATGCAATTTGAATGGGCAAAAAGTGCTGAAGATATTCTGTGGCGCAGAACCAAGCTCAGGCTGCATCTGGCGACCAATGCCGATGAAGTACTGGCTAAGTGGCTGGCAAAAGCCGCCGTGCAGTCAGCAGATACAGCGCTTGTTTCATAAAAGGACACCATGATGCAAATAACAATAGATAGCCCAGATGCAACCATCAGCTGCCCAGTTAATTTAGCCGCGCCGCGCGCCAGAATGGTGGTGGCCAATTGGAAAATGTTTGGCAATCTGGCCTTGTGCCGCGAAAGCCTGCCGCGCCTATCTGCGGCCGTAATGGATAGCGTAGAGCTGGTGGTGTGTCCACCCGCGCCTTATCTGGGGGAAGTAGGGCGCTTGGCTGGCCGCTCAGGTGTGCATTATGGCGCTGGTGAAGTAGCAAGTGAATCTGTGCACTTGGAGGCGGAGGAGCTAGAGAGCCGATCCAGAGTGCATTATGGTGCGCAAGATGTCGCGGAAGTCACTCATGGCGCACGCACTGGCGAGTGGTCGGCAGATATGCTGGCGGAGCTAGGCTGCCGTTACGCTATTGTGGGGCATTCCGAGCGGCGAGATCGCCACCGCGAATGCAATCAAACTGTGGCGGTAAAAGCGGCCATGTGTATTGCCGCTGGCGTGATTCCCATTGTGTGTGTGGGTGAAACCATGAGCGATCGAGAATCGGGCCAGACGGAAGCCGTTTTGGCCGAGCAGTTGACCGCCATTTTGCAGTTAATGAAAAAGAACGCCATGTTCGTGCTTGCTTACGAACCGGTCTGGGCCATTGGCACAGGTCTTGCCGCTACACCAGAAATGGCGCAAGACGTACATGCATTCTTACGGCAGCAATTAGCAACGTTCTCACCCGTATGGGCCGAATCGGTGACGATTTTATACGGCGGCAGCGTAAAAGCGGACAACGCCGCATCGCTATTTGCCATGCCCGATATTGATGGCGGATTGGTGGGCGGAGCCTCATTAAACGTAGATGACTTGCTGACAATTTATCGGGCTGCTTCTATTTGATGATTGCGCTACGCTCAGCGTAAAAACCCGCCAAGCACGATGCTGGCGGGTTTTTTTATTGCCTTGATGTCAGTAAGTCATCTGCTATTTTTGTTTTAAATTCTTTCTTTATTATTTAATATGCTTACATATTTATATTTTCGTGCTGTCTTATAATTAAATATTCCATTGTGGTATGAGGTACTCAAACTATATTAATTTCACTTATTTAGCTGGGCTTGCTGTCATCAGGCCATTGCTTCTGATACCTATCTGCAATTTTGTTGGTGTTGGGTTTCGGTGTCTTAATCCACCCCCTGCTTTTAATGGGTGGCATTCCTTGTATGGCCTGTTTAATTGGAGCAAATGATGCAAAATACCTGGATCAAAACGAACAACGTCGCTCAATACCAAGAAGCCAACTGGGCTAACTGGATAGGTACAAAAGCATGCGGTAGCGTGGAGGAGGCTCAGGCTTACGCCGCGCAGAATGCTGAAATCAGCTTCTTTTTTTATTGTCGTCAAAATATGGTACTCACCAATGGCCGCAGCTTTAGCCCAGGGGACGCCGCGTTTTTCTCCGGCCAGCCTTGGTTTGGTAGCGCACCACAATGCGATTCTTATCAGAAAGTGGTGTTTAATACGCCTGCATTTATTAATGATTTCCCGGTTGGCGCGCCGCAAAATGATGCCACTTGCCTGCAATGGAACACCAATATCAGCGGTTTTACGGCCCAAGCCATTATGGGCGATCCTTGGAATTTGCTTTACGCTAGCAATCAAACATCCTATTTCGATACGAATTTCACCACCATTCCCAGCACCGCTACCGCGGCTTTAATTCATTGGACGGCTTTTCCAAACCGCCTGAGCCAATATCTGGGCAAAGGCGCTTACCCTGCAAATCCTTATAACTATTCGTCGAAACAATTATTTGCGATTGCCGACCAATACGGCACCACCGAAGTGCCTATCCCTGCTTTCAAAAATATCCCTACTCAGCTTTGCCCGCAAGCCACATGGAGTAGCGAGCTGCATATGTACGGCCCGTATGGCCCGCGCGGCTGGCAGGATGAGTATTGCGAATGGAGCGTGGTGCGTGATCCGCAAAGCAATAAAATCACCCGCATTGATCTGACCTGCGAAAACCCGGAATACTGGAACACGCTGTGGATGATTGATCCGCAAAAAGTGGCCGATGTGTATTCGTCCACCCTCAGCTTTGGCGCGCCTGCTTCGGCCCAAGTGGTGGTGCCTCTTAGCGATTTGTATTTGCTCGATCCGGTGACTAAAGCCGTAGTGATCGATCCATCTACGGGCCGTCCTGCTTATAACCCGTTGAATAAATGGAATAGCGGCCCTGTTGCCGTGCGAGGTAGCCGTAATAATTATGGCGGAGCGATGCATCTGACCAGCACGCCAAATACCCTGCAAACAGAAATGGCTTTGGCTGGCGGTGCAACCATTCAGCGTAATTGCGGCAATAGCGTGCCGCAAACGCTGATTTGTTGTGCGCAATACGGGCAGGCCTATCGCAATAGCGATCCGCATATCGGGCAATCGGTGAATCAGGCGATTGGCGGGCAGTTAACCGGCTTTCCCTGCAAAGCCGCGCTGGCCAATCCAACGGGCTTATATATTCAGGTGCCTGATTTAAGCGGCTTTACCCTACCTGCAGATCCCAAACTGCCAGCAGGCGCTTCGGCTCAGGATTGCTGGCAAATTGTGCGTGGCTCGGCAGAATTAACTGATCCGGTGACGGGCATGTTGTTTGGTGCAACGAGCGCGTCGCCACAAAATGGCGGCAATTTTGTGCTGCATGCGGTGTTTCAACTGCCGCAATCCTGGGTGGCTGCGGGCGTGTCGTTTACGATTGGCGATATCACCGATGCATCGGGCGAGCCCATTCAGTGGGGCGGCCAGCTTACCCAGCAAATGTCGATTGGCCTGTGGGCGCGCCCGATACAGGTTGCGGCAGCGCCTGCGAATGAGGCTTGCGTCTTACCACCTCCTGCAGGTGTGGCCCCGCCAGCAACGCCGGTGCCGCCAGATTATGCTCAGCCCTTACAGCTGTTTCACTCGGCCATTTGGAGTGCTTACTTTAATACCCAGGTTAGCAATCCGATGAATACGCCGATTTCGCTGGCGAGCAACTCCACCCTGATTGCACCGATTGCCCGGCTTGGGCAAAGCAATATTCCGATGGTGCTTACTTGCACCACGGCTCAGCTTGGCCCACAGGGGCAGTTGCCAGCGGTTGATTTTGGGCCGGATATCACGGTGGTGGTGAGTAACTTTAATGACAATGTGAATTACGCCGTGCCGGGCAACTCCTACCCATCCCAATGCGCTTCACTCAATTTGCAGGTGAGCATTGGGGCCAATGCGGCGCTCGGGCTGCGTGGTTTAGCGCTGACTAACTATGGGGACACGGCGCAAGCGCCTATGTCGGCCTTGTTAAATATTATTCCGGCTTGATCACTGCATAAAGAGGTTTGCCATGCGCTTATTGAATCGTTGGAGGGGATCCGCGTGTATTGGAGGGGCGGCGGGCTTGTTGCTTGGGGTGCTTGGGGCTGCAGCCAATGCAGCTTGCCCAACGTGGGCGGGGGTGCCGGTTTTGCAGCCTATTATTCCTTGCGACTCACAGGGTACCAATCAGAACGCTTTCAATAATCTGGCATGGCAGCAATTTATAACGCTTAACTGGGTGGCTGACCCTAGTTTACCGGGGCAGCCGGATAACAGCGTGCCTGCTGCTGCTTTTGGGGTGGCAGGCTCGCTCAACCCTGTGGTTTGGGAAAGCTATAAGGAATCTTCAGAGGTATTTCGCCCGAATGGCGCGCCCCCTTTGCCTTGGGCGAATAAACAGGAGACTCCCTTGGCTATGCGCTCTTTAATGAAAAGTAAAACCCTGAAAGCCACCTCGGCTTTGGGGGTGAAGGGCTTGTATTTGACGTCTAAATTTGGCGCATCTCCCGTGCCCCCATTAAAAGACATTGCCGAGGCAGGCACCAATGGGGCATGGCTGACTGCGCAGCCTAAGATGAATAATTACGTCACCCTGTTTGAAAAACGACTTAATCAGGATGAGTACAATTATATCAATCAGAATCAGCTGTATGTCGCTAATAAACAGCCCGCATTTGCTACCACACAGGGGCTGAATCTGCCTGATGGCTCGGCAACGTTCTCAACTTATGGCACGGTGGGCGCGATTGAAATCAAGGCAGCCTGGATAGAATTGGATGATCCTACGCTCTGGCCGATGTTTAAAACATCCAAAGCATGGGTGAGTTATCCGATTACAGGCGGCGGCAATACAACGCCTAAGCAGGTGACCGTGGGTTTGGTGGCTTTGCATATTATTCGCAAAACGCCCAATGCCCAGCAGTTTATGTGGAGCACTTTTGAGCATGTTTATAATGCGCCCAGCAAAAATGAGCTAAGCGCGCCGCCTCTGTCTTGGTATACCTATTACAACCTGAGCTGTAATCCGGCGACGGATTACTACAAATGTGTGCAAAATAAAATGCCGGTGGTGGGCACAGATCCTTATAGCGCACCAGTGCAAGTGGTGCGTACTACGCCGATCAGCAATACCACCGCCAATAATATTGCTGCACTTAATAGTAATACCTGGGCCACGATTAAAGCGGCCAATCCCAGCTCGGTATTTCTGAATTACCAGCTGGTGAATGTGCTTTGGCCCAATAACAACACCCCCATCTACCCCGGCGCGACGTCACCACTTCCCGATGGCAATGCCCAGCCACCGGTCGCCCAGCAACCCGTTGCTAATACGATATTGGAAACCTACCATCAAGATATCAATTGCCTGAGCTGCCATACTGGGGCAACAGTAGCAGGGCAGCAGCAAACCTTGGCGAGTGATTATTCATTCTTGTTTAGTGAAGCCAGTAATCCGGCGACTCAATCCAAAAAAAGCAAAAGTAAGCTGATGCGGGTGAAGTTGCCTTAAATTGTCATCCCCGAATGTTTTTATCGGGGATCCAGAGAAAATACTGGATCCCCGCCTGCGCGGGAATGAAGCTTTTCTAAGCGTGGTTGACGGATGTTTGAGCGTTGGCTCGCTCAAACATCCGGCGTAATTCTTCCAGCACCACCGGCAGGGTATCAAATCCTTCACCCAGCAAAAAATGCCCGCCATTTTTTATCGTTAAAAACCGCGCATCCAGCTGCTGGCTTAGCGCCTCGGTGAAGGCGAAAGAAATAGTGGCATCGTTATCCGACGCAATCACGCAGCGCTGTTTAATGTGCTGGCGTAAATGCGCTGTATTTAATGGCTGCGCGGTAAATTCATCCAGCTGAGGCAGCTTTGGCACGGCCTCAGCAAACCCCGCCACCAATACCACACCGCCAATGGCTTGATTTATCTGCTCTAAGTGCCGCAGCACGGTAATGCAGCCCAGGCTATGCCCCACAAAATAAACATCCTCATCATGCACCGCCACACTCTGCCTGATTGTAGCCAGCCATGCGTTTAAATCTGGCTGGCTGGAGTTCGGCATCGCCAGAATATGGCAAGCCACCCCAAGGCTGGTGAGCTGATCTTGTAACCAAGGAAACCAGTGATTTGAAGGTGCGGCGTCAAAGCCGTGGATGATGTAGAGGGTGGGCATGGTAGTTTTTGTTGGGGGGATTTATTTAAGGGGTGAGGCAATCTTATCAATTTAATTGCTGCGATGCAGAAAAGCCTTAGTCCTAAGCCATAGAGGGCCTGGAGCGTAGATGCTTATGCCTATAGGAGGTAATTCACTCTCAATGAGATACTGGCCGTGTAAAAGCCACGTGTATTTTCTCCTAATTATAAAACCCGTATTATTTCGTTTATTTTTAGTAGTAAAAAAGATACTGTACGTATGGAGTCTGGTATTTTTAATTAATTGTTTTTTTAGGCTAATATGGTAATGCTTAATATCTTATCAAAAATATAAGGATTCTTAATGAAACATTCCATTCCTGATTCGGTATTGGACTTTCCTTTCTCTGGTTTAATCATGTTTGTACTTGGTTTTTTGCTGTGGTTAGGTTGTGCTTATATGGCAATAGTAAGTGATTGGCCTCCTTTTTGGCTCCCTATGGAAATTCCTATGGCACTTATTCAGGGGTTTTCTGGTTCATTTATCGGTATAATTTTTGGTATTTTATTGATGGGCGGTGGGATTGTTTTTATGGGTACCTATGGGGTAATTAAGGGTTGGAAAATTCTTTCTGAATGGTATAAGTCTACTCAGTCTATCCAGCCTTAATGTCGATTTTCTTTATGCTAATTAATTTTTTTACGCTGATACGTTATGAGAAAAACTAAAAATGGAGTGTTGAGCCTTTATGTTTCTGTGGTGTCAATTCTGAGTTTTATAGGCGGAGGCTTCGCTATTTATTTTTCATTCATTTATGGCTACTCGCAATGGCAGGCTTATCAAAGCCAGCATTGGCCACATACAACGGCGGTTATTGAGAAAATTGATTTCATTTCATCTAAGCATAAGAGCAAAACGATATTTCATGCTCAAATTGACTACCGCTATTTTGTTGCACATCAAGTCTATAGGGGTGAGTACCAATCTAGTAGTACTGATACGTTGGCTGAGCAACAGGAACAATGGGCTGCATATTCTGTAGGCGGTCCGTTGAGCGTTGCGTATCAATCCTTTAATCCATCCGTGGTGTTCACACGTTTTGATCAGCACCCGTGGTGGTTGCATGCCATTAAAAGTGTTGGGTTGCTGTTGTTTAGTCTTTTGGTTTTTTGTATGGGAAGCGTGTTGTGTTTATCCATGCTGGGTATTACATATAAAGAGCCACGCGCGAGCAAACGTGAGCGAGCTGATTCGCAAAGGGAATGCAGGGAGAATGCGATTGCTCGTAAAAAAGCACAAGGCAGTCTGCGTAAAAAAGCATAGATGCCTTGTACTTGGGCGTATTTATATCGATCGCTTTAATAAATACGCGACCTCTTTGCCTTCATTTCCTCGTTGCCAGCCCTGTTGTGCATAAAAACGATCTGCTCGGGTATGGGGCGTGGTGCTTAATTTGATTTCTGGAGCGCCTTGGGTAAATAAATGATCTGTTGCCAGATTTAATAGCTGAGTGCCTATTCCTCTTCCTTCATATTCAGGCAGTACAAAGAGGGCCCAGATTGAATGGTCTGGGTAGGCTGCAATGGCAAAGCCCGTGGTTTCCCCTTCTATTTCGCAAAGCCATCCCTTGCCTTTATGCAGTAAAAACTGCTCATACATGGCTGTGCTGATAAGAGTAGGGTCAGATAGCGTGTTTTCTTTAACGGCTAGACGAATCCGGGAAAGGGCGGGGATATCGTCTTGAGTGGCAAGTCTGAAGTTCATGGTGGGGAGGCTTAAGTAAGGTGTTTATTGCTTGGCAGAATTAAAAAGGTTAATGCCAATGGTGGGGTTAGTGAAGTACTTGCGGCTTAGGGCTTCTATATATCGTCATTCCCGTGTGCTGTTGGCGGGAATCCAGTAGCGCGGCTGGATCCCCGATAAAAACATTCGGGGATGACGGTTATGTTTGAGATTGGTTTGTGGGCTAGCTTATGGCTTTATAGTCACTGCAGGGTAAGACTCGACATAGACTTCATCGGCAGCACCGTAATAGGTGCAGGTCCGTGCTAATAAATCCACATCATAGCGAACAACGCCTGCCAACCAAGTGGCATTTAAAAACTCAGGGAAAGTACTTTCTCCTGCTTGATCAATTCTTAGGGCTGAAATTAAGGCGGCTTCATTAAATAGCGGAATATCAGCGACACCGGAAAGTAAAGGCGTGCCTTGCATTACAACAGGCCCTAAGTTTGTGGTAAAGATGCTTTGGCAGGCAGGGAGCGCCCAAGTATTACGCGTGACACCCGCTTGTCTAAGGACTTCCGCTAGATAAGGAAAGCCACCTACTTTTGGGCGGATTGTGGCGGCATATTGCATGGCGGATTCTATGTTTTTAATCGCATTGCTCATGTTTATTCCTAATTAGCTGGATGATTAATAGGGCGTGATTTTCGTAGGGTGTGCAAGCGCTTTTCTTGCGCACCGGCCCTTTGCGCTCCGACTTCGTCATTTCGCATTCTACGAAAAACGTATGATTGAAAAGCGTAGGATAATTTATACCAAAGTACTTATAAAAAAACCAAGGGTTGACGGTTTTTTTGCCGCCTGAGATGTATGTTGGTTTAGCTACAAAGTATTTAATTAATTACGATTCAAAGCCCTTTTAACCCCTCTCCCTTCAGCCCCACCAGCAAGGCCTTTCCATCAGGCATCACTCTAAATTCACCGTATCGGGCTTGCGCCCAGCGGTTGGCTTCGCCTTCTTTAAAAAACCATGCGTCGCTAACGATGACCCAGCTGCCGTTTTTGGGGCTGAGTTCGATTTTGAATTCGTCTGCCGCCAGTGGCTCGCCATGGTCGATACGCCGGGCGCTGCCGATGTTTTGCTTATCTCTTTTCATGATGATAAAAGGGCGGGATGGATTGCTTATGTCGCCAACTGACGGGGTATCAAAGGGGATTTGAAAATTAAGCTGCATAAAATCGCCCTGCATCAGGGAGCGTGGGTCGACCGGGGCGAGCGAGATATACAGCGGCTGGCCGTGGGCGATTAGGTCTTCTTTTTGCCAGATGCCGATATTGGCGACCAGTAAGACGCTTGCGGCTGTGAGTGCAATACCAATTTTTTGGCGAGGGTTAATGCTCTGCGCTGGGGGAGCAGGAGTGGATGCTTTTGGGGCCAGTGCTCGCCATGCAATCGCAGCAAGCAGGCTACCTGCCAGCATAAAAAGCAGGGCTTTATTGGCGAGTGACCAGTTCAGCTGGTAGTAAAACGCACCAATAATCCATGCGGCGGCAAGGCCCGCGGTACTTGCTATGCGCCAGCGTCCGGCGATTAGGCTGATGGATAGGCCCAGCAATACCGCGCCAAGTGCGGGCATAAACCAAGCCAGTACAAGCAAAATCAGCACCGCAGCGGCGTAGGGGCGCAGAGCAGGCCAGCTGCGCCACAGCAAAAATCCCGCAGCCAAAGTAAGGAGGGATGAGCTAAGCGCAAATAGGCCGCTGGTCGTTACCGATTGAGGCGCTACTTCGTTCATGACGTCAGCAAAAACGCTATTGCTCAGGCTGGCCCCAACTAGAAAAGTCATGCCAGAGCTAAAGGCCAGCCCCGCCAGCGTAACTAACAGCCAGCCAGTGAAAAATGATTCAAAAGCGGCGGCGGCTAAGGCTTTTGCACCATCTATAAGGAGCACGTGCTGCACTGCAATGGCCAGCAACCACAGTAAGAGCAGGGCATGCAGCGCAATCCATAGCTCGGCATAGGCGTTATGGCCATTTTTCATGTAGATAAGAATGGCGCTGCCTGTGAGCGCGGCCGATGCTGCACCCAGTAAAACACGCAGCCAAGGCCTAGGAATGGCCCAAGTTAGCCCGCCCGCTAGTAGCGCCAGCATGGTGCAGGCAAGGGCGCTGGGTAAATGTTCAAACAGACCGTAGGCCAAGAGCGAAGATCCCACGATGAGCGCGGGGATGGCGAGCTGTTCTACAAACAAAGGGATATCTTGGCCGCGTAATAGCAGGATGGCTGCGGCTAAAACCATCAGCCCCACGATATACGGCCCTGCCACATTATGCATAATGGTGTCGCCTAGCATGAGGCCAACCACAATTAAGAGTGGGATTGCGGCTAGCCATGCGCCTAAGGCGGTGAGCAGCACCACGGGCCAAGGCCGGCTTTCTGGGGTTTCGACACGGGCATCGCTAGGGAGTAGACCGGCAGCGATGGCTTGTTTTAGGAATTGCGCTTGATCGCTCATACGGCCTTGGCTTGGCGCTTAGAAAGGCGCAGTAGGATGCTGACGGTAAAGGCGAGTAAGCCAGCGGCGACAAGGCCAATGAGCAATATTTTACCAATCGTTTCGTTGTCGTAGCGGTCATGAAACAGCAGCTTGCTTAGGCCAGACACCAGCAAAATATTCAGGCAGAGACCAATGATGCTTAGGCCATAAATATCAAAAGTAGCGGGCTGTACCAGCGCAGCGGCGGCAATGGCAAAGAGGAGTAAGCCAAGGTAGTAAAGCGTGCTGGCATCGTGCATAAAAAGTGATGTGAAAGCGCTGCTGCAAATCATCACGCTGCTCAGCGTAAGGGCGGTGCGAAACGCCCAAGGGCCGCTGCCTTTTAGGTTATGGATATTTGGCTGAGCACGGAAAGGGTTTAAGTAAGGCATCTTAGGGCTAAGCAATAAGGTAAGCAGCAGAGCACTGCTCCAGCCCAGTAAGAAAATCCGCGTATCCTCCTGCTCAAATCGCCAGCGATGCCCGGTATGTGCGTGTATCCACAAAGAAATACCGGTGCTGACCACCAAGGCCCAAGGCGTCCACAGCACGTCGCTTTGGGCGCTAAAGCACAGCGGCAGGGCCAAAATGCCCCACACGGCAAACAGCTGCCAAGGGTCTGCGCCGGTTTGATACGTTTGCCCAAAGTAAGCAAATAGACCGCCGATAGACAGTAGGGCCAATAAGCAGAAGGGGACACGGGCCTTTGCCAGCCCAAGCGCGCCCACACACAATAAAATACACAGCGATTGCAGTAAGACAAAATGACCTGTCCGCCCCAGCGTATCCCAATTAGCGGCAATCCAAAAAATCAGCCCTAGGCCAAATAGTGCCGCAGCCGCAACGGCCATCCCGCGAGGCAGGCGGCTGGCGATGGCACTGGCGTCTGGCTCGGCTAGTTGCCGTAATTTTTGAGTGGTCGCTGCGTCTAGCTGGTATTTCGCTGCTAGCGCGTAAAGGGTAAGGCGCTGGTCCATGCTTTATTCCTTAAGGGCGATGATTAATCCACTGCATAGAGGTTTTCAAACAGGCTATTCAGTATTTTTGCTGTATTTATGTGACTAGGTACTAAAAACTGAGCCATATTGCCAAAATAGGCCACAGGGGTCAGATGTTGCTCGATATGGTGGTATTCGCTGCGATCCAAGTAGTCATCCCATAGGATGATTGCGCCGGGCTTTAGCTGAAGGAGCGAGTATAAAAAACACGGCACTCTAAAGCGCCCGTCGATCAGCACCAGACCCGGATCATGCGCCACGCGCCACGGCTTGCTGTAGTAGTCGGGCCATTGGCTTTGTAGCTGATTGTCTTTAGGAAACCCCCATTCAAGTGTTTCGCCGATAGGGGCGTGCAGTAGCTCGATCTGGCTGGATGATTGAATTGGGGCGATCTGGCTGGCTACTTTCTCTATCCATTCTTTGCTTGAATCGATCGATACAATTTGCTTCACCCCCAGCCACGCCGCCAGTACCGTACTGCCCCCCATGCCAAATTCTAAATAGCTTTGAGTGTTTTGCAGCGCGGCAGTGAGTGCCTGGCTCTCTGCTTCTGGCATATGGGGTTGAGGGGCGAGTGTATTGGGTGGCGCTGGGCGTGTAGGCACTATTCCGACCACACTGCATATTCGCTGCCGTTAGGGTCGTTAAATTGAAAGCGCCGTCCGCCAGGGAATGAAAAAATAGGCTTGAGGATGGTGCCACCTGCAGCCAGAACGGCGGCTTGGCTGTTCTCAAGGTTGCTGCTGTATAAAACAATTAAGGGCGCGCCAGTGTGGCTAGAGATGCTTAAATCGGCTTGGTAAAAGCCACCATCAATGCCCTCATTAGAAAATGCGCAATATTCCGGGCCGTAATCTACAAAAGTCCAGCCAAATACCGTGCTAAAAAAGGCTTTGCTCTTATTTAAATCTTTGGAGGGCATTTCAATATAATTGATTTTATGGTGCTGATGCATAGCGCGGCTCCGTATTGATTAAAGGTTTAGTTTGGAATAAGACCCCGTGAGGTCTGTTGTATTAAATCTCAATTTGCCGCGTATTTATAATAAAGACTGAATCTGTGTTGTTGGATTGCCACTGGCTTTCCATGCGTGCCATTGGCGCTGTAAGCGATATATTCTTTGCGCCAGAATTGGCTCGCTTACATACTGGCTTATTTTATTTTTGCTCAGCATCTCTTCTGCCCAATAGCTCACGTCTTCCGGGCAAAGTGCCCATGCTTGGCTGATATCGGAGAGCTGCCAAAGCCAATAGGGCGATAAATGCCCGTGGACTTGCAAGAGCTTGGGGTTGATCTTTGCGCCCAAATGATTGAGCTGCTTTTCCCAAATGCCACGCACATGGATATTGGCAAATTCGCCCGTGATTTCGGCGCTGCGTTGTTTTAAATGCTGGCGGTAGCGCACCAGTGGGATGCCCATATTGGCCAGTTGCCCGTGTTGGCTGAGGCGAATTACTAAATCCCAATCTTGCGCCATATCCATTTTTTCTGTGTATTGAATGCCGCTGGCCTGCCACAGCGCACGATTTATCATCATCGCGGGCTGGGCCATGGCGCAATAAAATAAATTGTCTACGCAAATATCATGGTGGTGGATTGGAAATAAACGCAGTGATTCTTCTTTGCGGTATTCATTAAATACCAGCATATCGCCCCCAACCACAATCACTTCAGGATGTTTGTTTAGAAATTGTGCAGAGAGGATAAACCGTTCTGGCAGGCTGATATCGTCAGCGTCGTGCAGGGCAATATAATCGCCTTGCGCTGCGGCCATGCCCAGATTGCGTGCATAAGACACGCCGCGATTACAGGGTAATTCAATCACATTAATACAAAGCGGGTGTGCGGCCTTCGAGAAATGGGCGATTTCCTGCTGGTAATTTTGCTGGCTGCCATCATTAATAAGAATGACTTCTACAGCAGAAAACAGAGCGTAATCGGCTACGGCTAAGCCTGCCAGCATTTCAGAAAAATGCTGGCTATCAGGATTCATAAAGGGAATAACAATGCTGAGCTTCATGCCGGAGGCCTAATGGCGTGTTTGTCGCTTGCCGCCAGAATAGACATAATCGCCCGCCAGCCTGCTTCTGATTCGGGGCTTTGGGCAAAAGCTTGCTGTAGTAATTGGCGTTGGCTGCTGGATAGTTGTTCTTCTAAAAGTTGACCTGATTCACTTAAGCTAAGACGTTTGACACGCCCGTCATGGCGGGCGGTGCTGGCAATAATCAGCCCTTTTGTTTGCAGCTCTCTGAGTGGCCGGTTGAGGGCCTGTTTGGACGTGCCCAGCCTAGCCAGTAGTGTATTAACTGATAGCCCTGCGTCACGGCCCACAAAATATAAAATGCGGTGGTGTACCCGTGCTAATTGCAAGGGCGCGAGCATTTCATCGGGCAGCGATGTAAAAGCGCGATAGCCGTAAAACAGGCTTTCTAAATCCGCGTTGAGTGTGTGATTTGGGTTCATGGTTCAGTGTCGTGTGAAATACGGATGCAAAATTCGCCCTGTGATGGCCCGCCTTACTGGGAAGCTTTTGCTTAAGTACTAGCCAACTGCGCAAGCTACGTATTGACAGGGTAGTTGCGCATACGGCATAAATAGGTCATATCTATTGACCTGTCTGGTGAATCCTATGTTTGCTGCGCGTATTGATCGTCTTACTTCTTCTCTTGTCAGAGACATTTTAGCTGCCGCATCAAAGCCGGGGGTGATTTCTTTTGCAGGAGGCTTACCCGCCAGCGAGGTTTTGTTCAGGGCTACACCAGAAGTGTTGGGCCAACTGGCTGACGATATCTGGCAATACGGGCAAACCGAAGGCGAGCCAGCACTCAGAGAACAAGTGGCGATAAGGGCCAGAAAGCTGGGCATTGCCTGTAGTGCCGAGCAGGTGTTGATTGTGAATGGCTCGCAACAGGGAATTGATCTGCTCAGCAAACTAATGATCGAAGAAGACACGCCCGTGCTGACCGAATCTCCTACCTATTTGGCCGCTTTGCAGGTGTTTCGCTTACTGGGCGCGCGTTTTGTAACGGCAGCGCAAGATGAAGAAGGCTTGTTGCCGGAGGCGGTAGCCGCTGCCGATGCGCGCTTGGCTTATCTGGTGCCTACTTTCCAAAATCCAACTGGTTTGTGTTATTCCCTAGCAAGGCGTAAGGCTTTGGCACAGGCCTTTGACGGGCAATCCATGGTGGTGTTTGAAGACGATCCTTACCGTGATCTGTCTTTTGACGGCCCTGCGCCCGCGCCTATTGTTTCGCACTTAAAGCAGGCACGTTGGGTATATCAGGGCTCGTTTTCTAAAACCTTAGCGCCAGGGCTGCGTCTAGGCTATTTGATTGTGCATCCGGATTTGATTCAAGCGATGACGCGCTTAAAGCAAGCTGCAGATTTGCATAGCAATCGTTTAAGCCAGGCGATTGTGACGCAGCTACTCAAAGACGGCTCTTTAGATCAGCATGTGGCGAGCATTTTGCCGCTTTATCGAGAGAAAAGAGATGTGATGCAGGCGGCTTTGCTAAAGCACTTGGGTGATAAGGCTAGTTGGGCCTTGCCATCTGGTGGCTTATTCTTTTGGCTTACGCTTAAATCCGAGCAAGATGTGATGCAGCTGATGCAAGAAGCATTAGAGGCTGGCTTGGCGATTATGCCCGGCTCGGCTTTTGATCCTGTGCCGCGTCAAACCAGCACCATCAGGTTGAATTTTAGCCATGCAAGCTTTGAGCAGATTGAGCAAGGTATTGTTTTGCTTGGCACTTTGATTAAGTAGGTTTTTTGTAAGCGGCAGACCGCTTTGCTGCGGCATATTTCTATTTTATTGCCTAGGTTTGATCTTTTACGCTTGTCTGTCTGGGCTAATATCCGCAAAATGTCGACCTGACTCGGGGTGCCGCTTATACAAGCAGCCTGTCGGACTTAAGGCTGATCTACTGCGGAAAAGCCGGATTTGGCCAGATTTCACGCATTTTTTCGTTGAATAGCTAGCTATTCGCCTCAAAAATCCGAGAAATCTGTCTCAAACCGTTCTTTCCCTCGCTACGATCGCTTAAGCCCAACAGGCTGCTAGAGCGGCTGAGAAATACCCGTGACCTGATCTGGATCATGCCAGCGTAGGGAAGTCGGCGCTGCTTGGCGCAGGCTTCCTGCCCGCTAAGGAGCCTAAATGTCTGATTTGCACACCATTCCGCTTATTCCCCAATTCCCCCTGTACCGCGTCGGCGAAGAGTTTGCGCGTGTGCGTGCTGCCGCGCCGCTGGTGCATTGCCTGAGTAATGAAGTGGTGCAGTCAATTACGGCCAATGTCTTGCTGGCGTTGGGCGCGTCCCCCGCTATGATTGTGGCCGAAGAAGAAGTGGCTGAGTTTGCCGCCATGGCCGATGCCCTGTTGATTAATGTAGGCACGCTGTATCCGGCCCGCCTGCTCGCCATGCAAAAAGCCGTTACGGCCGCCAATGCAGCCCATACGCCGTGGGTGCTTGATCCGGTGGCCGCTGGCGTTTTGGCTTATCGCACCGACGCATTGCATGATTTATTGCTGCAAAAACCGGCAGTGATTCGCGGTAATGCTTCAGAGATTATGGCTTTGGCAGGAGAATCGGCCAGTGGCAAAGGGGTTGATAGTACGGCCAGCTCGGTATTGGCGATTGCTGCTGCGCAACGTCTTGCACTGCAAACCGGTGCGATTGTGGCGGTAACGGGCGAAGCGGATTATGTCAGCGATGGAGTATCCACCTGGGCCATTCCTTGGGGCCATGTGTTGATGACGCGAGTCGTGGGTACGGGCTGTGCCCTCTCTGCGGTGGTGGCCGCTTTTGTGGCGGGCGCACCCGATAAGCTAGTGGCGGTGGCTGCAGCTTGTGCCGTGATGGCGATTGCGGGCGAGCGTGCCGAATCAGCCTGCGATGGCCCCGGCACATTCTTGCCTGCCTTTTTAGACGCGCTGTATATCATGCAGCCCGCCATGCTGAAGGCGGTGGACGAATGAAATCGGCTTTAGATTATCTGGTTCTCGATGTATGTAGCCGCGAGCGAGTGGTGGCGTTGTCGCTGGCGATATTATTATTGAAGGGGGCTAAATGAAGCCTGATTTAGATCTTTCTCTCTATTTAGTACTCGATCCTGATCTATGTGGTGGTGAAGAGGGCATGGTGGCTACTGCGGTGGCAGCGGTGGCGGGCGGCGTGACCATGGTGCAATTGCGCGCACCCAAGTGGAAAAAACGCCAATGGGTATCTGCCGCTCTGGCACTAAAAGCCGCGCTTGGTCCTATTCCGCTGATTATTAATGACCATATCGATGTGGCGCTCTTGGTCGATGCGGCGGGGGTGCATGTGGGCCAGCAAGATATCGCCCCAGAAATGGCTCGCCAACTGATCGGCCCGCATAAGCTGCTGGGCTTGTCGACATCAAACGCAGCGCATTTAGCCGCTGTGCCGTTGGATATCGTCGATTACATCGGCGTGGGGCCGGTCTTTGCGACGGGCACCAAACTTGATGCGTCCCCTGTGATTGGCTTAGCAGAATTTGCCAAACTCATGCAGGCCAAGGCCATCCCCGCAGTAGCCATTGGCGGGATTGGCCTTGGCCGCGTGGCCGCTTTACGAGCCGCCGGAGCCGATGGCGTGGCCGTGGTGTCCGCTATTTGCGGGCAAGCCGATCCGCAGCAGGCGGCGCAAGCATTGCGGCTAGAAGGCGCGGATGTTTAACCTTAGGGCGGGTAAAGCCCAGTCCTGTCAACTTAACAGGATTGGGGTTGATTTTTATAGGGTGTGCAAGTTGTTTCTCTTGCGCACCGCCCTTGGTGCGCAACGACTTCGTCGTTGTACACCCTATAAACTGCCGCACAATGACAAGCATTGAATCATCGTAGGGCGGGTTGCACCCGCCCTACGAAAAACATTTCGCTTAAGTTGTTAGGGTTGGGGTGAGACCCGCCGCATATTCTTATGGACTCATTGATGATTAATGCACTGACAATTGCAGGCTCAGATTCTGGCGGTGGCGCTGGCATCCAAGCTGATTTAAAAACCTTTTCGGCGCTTGGCGCTTATGGCATGAGCGTGATTACTGCGCTCACGGCGCAAAATACACTTGGGGTACATGGTGTTCACCCTGTGCCCCCTGATTTTGTACTGGCTCAGCTCAATGCCGTGCTGGCGGATATTCGCGTTGATAGCATCAAAATCGGCATGTTAGCTAATGTCGAAATCGTTAACGCCGTGGCTCAGGGCTTACGCCAGCACCAGCCCGCTTGCGTGGTGCTGGATACGGTGATGATCGCTAAAGGTGGACACCCGCTGCTTCTGCCTGAAGCGATTGCCGGAATTCGTGATCAACTCTTGCCGCTGGCCGACTTAATCACCCCTAATTTGCCTGAGGCCGCCGCCTTGCTGGGTGTGGCAGAAGCGTGTAATGAGGAGCAGATGCAAGCACAAGGCCATGCGCTGTTGGCGATGGGCGCAAGGGCGGTATTGATGAAAGGCGGGCATTTGGGAGGGGATGAAAGCCCAGATTGGCTGATCACCCCAGCCAGCACCACCCGCTTTGCTGCGCGGCGCATCGCCACAAAGCACACTCACGGCACGGGTTGCACGCTATCCGCCGCACTCGCGGCCTTAAGGCCTAAACACAAAGATTGGATTGCTACGGTCGATGCCGCAAAAAGCTATTTGCTCGCGGCCATTGCTGCGGCAGATCAATTGCAAGTCGGGCAGGGAATCGGGCCGGTGCATCATTTTCAGGCTTGGTGGTGATGTTGCAAGTGGCCGTTTTAGCACGGCTTATTTTTGAGGATTAAGGTGTAAATATGTCAATGATTGCTTGTTTTTTAGCTATTTCGCAGGATGAATTGGATGCTTTATATGATGAATCCGGCGAGATCGCTGCGGTTCTGGATGGTGAGTACGCGGCGCAAATTATCGATATTGATAAAGCATGGCATGGTATTCATTTTATGCTGACAGAAAATAGTTCCGCCTCATCCCCTTTGGCTCATGCCGTATTAGGTATTAAAAAAATAGGCGAAGAAGATGTGGGTTATGGCCCAGCTCATGGTATTTCTGCTGCCAGCGTAAAGAAAATTGCTGAGGCGTTAAATGGCATCTCTGAGGAAGCATTTCGCGCCATGTTTGATGCTGAAGCGATGACAAATGCAGAAATTTACCCTGATATTTGGGATAAAGACGATGAAGCGCTGGTGTTTCTGCTGACCCACTTTGAAGTATTAAAGGGCTTTTATGCCGATACCGCAAAAGCAGGCAAGGCGGCGATTAGTTTCTTGAATTAAATCTTTAGGGGGTCGAAGTAAGCTTTGGCTTGTGTGGATGCTGTTTCTTTAAACTAGTTGAAATTAATGGTTATCAACTCTAGGATGAGAAACTTCATCTATTGATGGTGCTTTAATATTTATCTCTTGATATGTTAAAAGAGACTCATGACTTTCTTTTTCTAGTTCTGTAGTTAAATCATTGCAAATGTTGTCATATTCTGTACTGACCCAATTCATTGTATGGTTAATTAATAATTTTAAATTGTTATAGGAGCCATCATTGAGGGTGATTGCTCCTATAGATGTAGAAATGATTTTTTCTATTTTATAGGGTTTGTCTTTGCAAGCTAATATGGCCCCTGTATGACTTTGCGAAAATGAATTCTCATCATGAACAAGGTGCTTATCTCGCAGGTATTTGAACTCTTTATGCGTTTTTAAGGCTAGTGGGTTATTTTTGAAAATACGCCCTGCAGAAAGTGGACCTCTGCTTTTAGAATTGCCAAAACATTTTATGTAGAAAATTATTGCAGAACGCCAAAGTGATTCTTGAATAAGCCCCGAATTTTCATAGGGATGTGTCACGGCATTGAAGCAACTCTCTGCAAAGAATAAATCCATTTTATGCAAGCTGAGATGAGATAAGCGTTTTGATTTTTCGCCTGTTAGTTTGATAACTCTTACTGTGTCAGGAAAATCTTCAATGTGCATAGTGCCATTGTTTGTATTTAATTTAATTGGTTCCAAAATATGATCTCTTGTCGGCGAGGTATGTTTGTGGGGTTTAATATGGCTTAATTAAATAAGATAAATTGAATTTCACAAGGTCTGCGTGATCATTTTTAGTAATGGACGCTCATTTGAATGATCAATTACGTCATCAGTGCTGATCGCCCATATGGTTCGGCCCCTATACTTTGAGAGCTTGATATTGCCGCCTGCCAGCGAGGCTTTAGTCGATTGATGGGTATGGATCTAGTGTAAAAGACTTAAACCCAAGGCCGTCCCATACAAGCCCATGCCAAAAACGGTATGGGTCATTAGGCTGCGCAGTCGGGCTTGTTTGGGATTAGGGGTTTTAGAGGCGGCTAGCCCTGCGCCCATGCCGGGTTGCATGATAAAAAATGGAAAAACCACGGTTGCTATGCCGAATAGGATGGTGGTTAGCGCCGCTGGCTGAGCCAGCCATTCTGGCCCAGCGATGGCGGTGAGCAAGGCCGCAAAGAAAACACCGGTTGCGTAGTGGGCCAGCCAGCCAATCTGTAGCTCGCCTCTAATCGCTGTGGCCTTGGCAATGCTGACATGCTTAAAACGCCCGCTCTGCATATGGCCGATCCAGCGGCCCGCCATCGCCCAGTTCAACGATTGAATATTAAAGAAGCGCTTCAATAGTAAGGCCCACAGGTCCATGAGTAAGGTGGCTCCAAGGCCGGTGATGGTGATTTTTAGGATGAGCTCAGATTCGGTATTCATGATTTCTTCCATTGCTTGTGTTTTTGTAAGGCGGCTGCATCATTGCAAGTGTTTGAATCATCGTAGGGCGGGTGAAACCCGCCGTTTTCTGTCGCATTTCATGCCAAAGTCTGGCGGGTTTTACCCGCCTTACGAAACTGCAGTAGCTAGCTTTGCTGGCTCAATCCATCACTCAAAGACATTCGATAAGCGCGCCATGCAGGAATTGCGCCAATGAGTGCGCCTGCTACTAAGGTAGCAGCCAGCATTAAAAGCTCGGTCTGTGTGGGCGGATTGATGGCGAGGCTCATGCCGTAAAATTCGCGCAGCAGCGGGCGGCAGGCGATGATGATGAGGTAGAGCAATGCCACCCCAGCCGCCATGCCGGTGCTGACCAGTAGTAGTGTTTCACCCATTACCAGCACAAAGATCTGCCATGCTCTTGCGCCCACCGAGCGTAATATCGCCATTTCGCGCCGACGCTCGTTAAGTCCGGTGAGTAAGGCGGTGAGCATGCCGAGTAAGCCAATCACCATTACAAAGGCAGACACCACCAGCAAGGCTTGTTCGGCGATTTTCATCAGTTGCCAAAGCTCGGAGAGCGCCACGCCCGGCATAATCGCCATCAGTGTTTCATCGGGGAATTGGTTAACCACCCGCTGATAGCTAAACAGCGCGGTGCGTGATTTAAGGCCCACATAAAAAGCTGTAATGGTGGCAGGTGGTGCAACGGCGCGGTTTTCATCGGCGGCGAGTACGCCAGCGGTAGATAGTAGCGAGGCGCTGCCCGATTCCCAGCCTTCGTGAATGGCAGTCAGGCCATCAAGCGACACATGTACGGTGTCGTCGACGGGAGTGCCCGTGGGGGCCAGAATACCTGTGATGCTAAAGGGCTGATCGCTGTGCTCGGACATCGCGCCTTCGCCGCTGCCGTGGGCGAGCACGATTTTTCCGCCTAGTTGATAGCTGAGCTTTTTTGCAACATTGGCACCGAGCACCGCATCATGCGTGTGGGCAAAGATTTGGCCTTGGGCCAGTTGTAGCTGTTGGCTGTCGCCAAATTGCAGGTATTTAAAGTAGTCGCGGCTGGTGCCTAAAACCGGGAAACCCTTGTGGCTATCGCCGAGCGAAACCGGAATTGTCCACGCCACACGCTCATCTTTGGCGAGTTTTTGATAGCTATCCCAGCCAATATTGTTGGTGGCGTTGCCAACGCGAAAAACGCTGTAAAGCAAAAGCTGCACCGAGCCTGTTCGCGCGCCAACAATTAGGTCGGTGCCGCTTACGGTGCTGGAGAAACTATTTCTGGCCTCGGTGCGCAGCCTTTCTACACCAATCAGCAGTAATACAGATAAAGCGACGGTGAGCACGGATAGGGCGACGGTAAGTCTGCGGCTGAGTAAGCTTTTAAAGGCGATTTTAAACATTAGATGTCTCCACCGTATTGATGGTGGGCAGGCTTAGGCTGCGATCAAAATGCACGGCGAGCTGTGGGTCGTGGCTAACTAAGAGAATGGCGGTTTGATGCTCTTGTGCGCATTCAAATAAAA
The DNA here is from genome assembly GCF_042664895.1 of Iodobacter arcticus. Lineage (NCBI taxonomy): Bacteria > Pseudomonadati > Pseudomonadota > Betaproteobacteria > Neisseriales > Chitinibacteraceae > Iodobacter > Iodobacter arcticus. The sequence goes on along the minus strand of NZ_JBHTBQ010000046.1, from coordinate 84,564 downwards.
GCTCGATAAAAGCGCCACGCCGCTCGGCATCGAGTGCCGAAGTGGGCTCATCTGCAATCAGAATTTCAGGCGCGCCAATCAGTGCGCGAGCCAGCGCCACACGTTGCTGCTGGCCGACCGATAGTGCGCTAACGGCTTGATGTAAGTGGGTGTGTAAATCGAGGCGTTTGAGTAAATGCAAGGCTTGCGCCTTCGCTCCGCCCTCTCCGGTGCGTTGCTGGCGCAGTTTAGAAAACTGGCAGGGCAGTAGCACATTATCGAGCACCGATAAATAAGGCAGTAAGTTGAACTGCTGAAACACATAGCCAAGGTGATCCGCTCTAAAGCGATCTCGCTTAGGGCCGGATAGCTGGGCTAAATCTTGGCCTAAAATTTTGATCTGGCCGCTTTGCGGTAAATGAATGCCGGTGAGCAAAGAAAGTAAGGTGCTTTTACCACTGCCACTGGGGCCGTGTAAAAACAGCCGCTCGGCCTTGGCGAGCTTGAATTCGGGGATATTTAGCGTAGGGAGCGAGCTGCCCGGCCAAGTGAACTGCAGGTTTTCGATCTGAATCACGGCTTACCTTTATTGGGCATTGTCTTTTGCTGGGCAGGGCTTAATGCATTGTATTTGTAGGGTGGGTGCAACCCGCGTATTTATAGTGCTGCGGGTTGCGCCCGCCCTACGGACAACTTTTCACTTCAGGAAATAGGGGTCTTACTTTAAATTCAGCACTTGGCCTGATTTAAGCTTGATTTGCTTTTGCCCATTGGCGTTTGCTAGGTTGACGGTGATTTTTTTAAAGCCTGCGAAGTTTTTCCATAGCGGCAGAGCGATGCTGCTTGGGGTGGCGGCGCATTCAAAGTGATACTCGGCATCGATATCGCTGTGGCCTTTCTTGCCAAAATCGGGCATTTTTATCTGCGGTGTGGTGGCTTTGCATTGTGCTGCGGCATCAATCGTAAATAGATTGTCGGCATTTTGTAATTGCTCGCTGACGGCTTTAAGTTTGGCTTTTTCTGCGTCATTTTTTGGCGCGTGCTCAAAGCCAAGCAGATTGTCAGCCGGGCTTTCCAGCGTGATAACTAGTTTTTTGCCTTCGATAGCGACGTCCATTTCTGCCACGCCATGTACATGCGCACCGTGTGCTGAGGCGAAACTGCTGAAAGATAAAGTCAGTAATGCGCTGATAAGTACTTTATTCATGGTGATGTCCTTGGTTTATTTAGGGGCTTGATATTCACGTACTTCGGTTGCCGTCATGGCATAACCCACGTCCACTTTGCTACTGCCATCGGCAAGCGCTAAGTCAGATTTGGATGATTTAACAAGCAGCTTGCCTCTCACCGTAATGGGGGCGAATAAGTTGCCAGCCGGAAAGCCTTTGGGATATTGCACAACGACCATTTGATTGGGTGGCGGGGCGGGCACATGGATGCAAGCGCCAATCACGGGAACAAGGATAAACTCGGTCACCTTTTTATTGTTTTGCTTTAATGGCAGCAAATAACCATCGAGTTGAACAATCTGGTTGTTGAGTGCGGTTTGCGCTTCAGTGGTGCGTTTTTTCTCAAAGGCTTCAATTTTGACGACCAAAGGTTCTAAATCACTGAAATCTTCTTTGAGAAGGGTACTGGTGTCCAAGCTGAGATCAGACGGCTTTAACTTGCCAGCAGTTACAATCGCTTTATGCTGGCGCTGCTGAAACGCGCGCATAAGGCGGGTTTTTTGTTCCTGATTCATATTGCCAACTGTTGCACGTAAGCTACTGGAATCAGGCTGCAAATCAGTCCACTTAATCGCGCGGGCATCTGCGGCAAGGAGTGAGTGGCTGATCAGAGTAAGGAGTAAGAGGGGCAGTAAGCGGTGAATCACGTTCAGTCCTCGTTATGAGATGTGTTCCAATTGTAACTGTGTTGCATTTGCGTGAGAAGCTTGTCACAAATATTTAATTAAAATGACGCAAAAGCGTTGGGTTGATGTGCCACAGGGCAAAAGAGGGCGAAGGCAATAACGAGTTATTTTCGAGGAGCATAACGCAGTGAATGGCCATTTTCCGGCCCAGCCCGGTCCTGGCGAGGAAAAGCCCACGCGTGCGGAGGGTTGGTTGCATTTTTGGGGCTGATCGGCATTAAAAAACACTCATGGTCTCATGCCATGTCGCGTCTTTTTCCTTGTTTAGCCCCAAAACTGTAACTAACGCAGCCGTGAATGAAGCGTCAATAGACCCTAGTGAAATTAATTTTAAAACAAGCGACTAGCGTGCACCCATCAGAATTTCTGCATGCTGTTTAAGGCTGCCTTGGTACAGTTTTCGGGCTGTCGGGCAGCATAATTCCAGCTTATGTGCCTTGTAGCCACGCTGCATCAGGCCATACCACCCCTGGGCGGGGCCAGGCATAAAGCCGGCATATGCAAAACCTGCGCGGCGCAGCTGTTGCATGGCTGCTGGCGTATGTTGATCTAGGCGCATCCGGAGATAAATCAGGCGCTTCTTTGGCATGTGGGCAACTTCATCCACGTTATCGGGGTGCAAGTCAGTCAGTGTCACCTCAATTCGATGTTCATGGCTTGCCACCGCCATCGGGCTAGGGGCGGCAGTGAAATCCATCAGGGAATGCGTACCAAAACTTTGCTCGATAGGGTCAAGCCAGTCTCGGCAGGATAAAGGCCACGGCAAGGCTGGCAAAGGAGAGGGTTGCAAAGGCAGGCAGCCCAGCACCACGCTTTCACGCCACTCGTTGCCAAACGGGGACGCCACATAATCCAATAGCAAGCCCGTGGTTTGGAAGCCTAGCGTCTGAGCCAAACGCTGGCTTTGTGCATGGGACGACACCTGTTTGATTGTCAATGTGCGCAGGCCGCATTCACGCGCATAGTCACGTAGGTAGGCTCCCAGCGTCGTGGCAATCCCCATGCCGCGTGCGCTAGGGTGAACAATATTGAGTGCCAGCTCGGCACTATCTGGGCAGTCCTTATGCATCCACAGCACGGCATGGCCAACAATTTGGCCTTCCACGCAGGCCACAACTGAATACCATTGCTGTTGTTCGTTATTGCGGCAAATCATTGAGGGCAGATAAACATCCGGATACACATAGCAGTCGCCATACACCGTGCGAAATAAGGCACTCACTTTGGCAGCATCTTCTGGTACGAAACTGCGGACCGAAACGGCAAACTTGTTCCATTTGCTCATGCTGGCTGCTCCGTTTGAACCACATAGGAGCGCTGGTCCACCACCCGCAATAACTTGCCTGAGCGAGGATGAAACGTCAGATTGTGAGCTGTGTGGCAAGCGATATCAACGCGCAGCAGATCACTCTGTGACAAGGTATTTATCGCTGGGTATTTCTCTAATAGTGTGGCATAAAGCGCACCCTTCACGGTGTTGCTTAAGCCGCCATCCGGAGCAACCCGCAGCGTCAAGCTGTCCATGCCGTCAGCGCGGGCCAGCAATAATTGCCAAGACGCTGGACCTAAATGTGCCTTCACAATGCCGCCAATCTCCTCAGGAAATAGCGAGAGCGTACCCAGCCGGACACGATAACCCTGACTGGCACGGCCACGGAGTGCAAACTTACGTTGCTTGGTATCGGTCGGTTCACACCAAACCGCTAAGTCACCGGTTGGATAACGAATCAGCGGCATCAAGTGCCGTTGCAGGTTGGTCACGACCAACACGCCTGTCTGGTCTACCGCCTCAATGGGCTCGCCGGTGGTTTCGTCGATGATTTCAACTAGGGCATCACCATCGAATACATGATGTTCGCCCAATAGGCAATCCGGCGTGCTGGCACCAATCAAGCCCGCATCAACACTGGCGCAGCCTACTGAGGCGAAGCGGGCGTTCGGCAAGACCAGCGACAGCATAGACAACTGCTCTTCAAACAAGCTTTCTCCGCCATACAGAACCAGCGTGACGCTGGTGAGTACTTGTCCGCGTTCGAGCAATTGGCTAGCGAAACGCAATAGTTGGGCGGGCACACCCGCCAGCACATTGATTTGGTGGGTCTCAATTGCCTGAGCCAGTAGCGTGGTCTCGACCGCACCGGTAAAAGGGTATTCGCAGACGGGCACGGGTGAGTGCGCCAATGCACCATGAATAAATAAAAAGCTGGTGTATAAATCGCCCGCAAAGAACAAATTGGCCACTCGGTCGCCAGGGGTGAGTTGTGAGCTCATTCCTTGGCCAAAAGCACGCACAAAATCACGCCACTCTTCACGGGAATACACCGACAGTTTGCCATTTCCGGTTGATCCCCCGGTTTGAAAAACATGGCCGTCAATGATGGGGCCGGTCAGTACCGGCCAAGACGATAATGTTTGTGATTGCTGCCAATACAAAGCAGGGTCGATCAGTGGCAAGTCGCGTAGTTGCCAACCAGAGCGGGGGATGTCTCGATACAGCGCGGCATAGAAAGGCGAGTGTTGACGTGCGTACTGCACGAGCTGTTCTATGAGAAGGGTCATTTGTATAGCTTCCTGCAAGCCGTCAATCCACTGCGCCCATGCATCTGTCAGCAGCGAAATGGTAGCTTGTTGTTGCGCTCATTTTTACAGGCCAGATGGCCTATTGTGATGCGTCTGTTCTAAGGGAGTACAGCCAAGACTGGGTGCGAGTCTAAGTTGACCTGCACACTCCATCTGGGCATTGCTGCCCAGTGGAGAGGCAAACCAAGCTCTGTACATTACTCATTACCTGCGAATTAAGCGGTGCCCGTAGTCTCGGCCGTGTTGCTTAATACGGGCTGCCGCCGATCCAGTACCAATGGTGTTTTGCCGCTTTGTGGGTGGCGTTGGAAATCCGTCGATAGTTTATGGATCACCTCCATTTCTAGTAGCCCGTTCTTCAGGGCCTCTCCTAGCTCGCTGTGCTGGCTTAAATGCTGGCGGACATGTTCAACATCACCCTCTACCTGCACCACTAGATGCTCTCTGCCGCTGGCGGTGTAGTTAATCAAGAACTGTAGCGGTAGGCCTATTGCCTTAGCACTGAGCGTAGGATTGAAAAAGACGGTCCCCACCCGTAGCAACTGGCCGTGCCTGCCACATAGCTCGAATCGCGGCGCTGGCAATCCACATTCACACGGGCCCGTCACCCAACGGCCTAAATCACCAAGGTCATAGCGTGTCACCGCCTGCCCCTCCCGTGCACGAGAGGTAAATAACAAGCGGCCAGCTACACCTGGCGCTGCGGCTTGGTCTTGCTCGGTATCCACAATTTCTAGCCACTGGGTATCGGCCAATAGATGGAATACGCCATCGGGCGAACTACCACAGCTGTGGCCTAATGGGCCGGCATCAACCGAGCCATATATGGCTGAACGGATCATCGACACGCCGAATCCAGCCAAGAACTCACCTTGTTGCGGATTTAAGTGCTCGCCGCCCAGCATGATTTTTTGGATGCCGCCGTAAGCGCGCAGCCTAGCCTCTTCCCGCACAAACAAATGGTGAATCGTGCCGGGCATGCCAATCAGCGTATTCACACCTTGGTCGATAATCAGCTGGGCAATTTCGCTGTAATCGTCGTCGCTCGGGCCGCCCATGGGGAAATGCACCGCTGACAATTTGTCCAAAATGGTGAAGAAGCTCAATAAGCCGCCATACAGGTTGCCGCCATAGAGCAAATTCATGACTCGATCGTTTGCCGGATCAAGGCCCGCCGCAAACAAGCCATCTGCCGCAGCTTGCATTTGCCGGTGATAATCGCGATAGCTGAAACCCGCTAGTTTGGGCTTGCCGCTGCTGCCGCCGCTACGGAAGAACAGCTGAGCATTCGCGGTCATTGGCGTTTGCTGGAAAACAGTCTTATCCATAATCGGCCGTGCAAGCAAACCTTCTGGCTCCGCTGGAAGCGGGTCAAGCGTAACGTGGTTTGGCAGCGCATCCGCCACAAAGCTCACCGACACTCGGCGCGTTAGCCGCGCCAATGCATACACGCCGTCATGCGGCTCGCCTTCATACCCATCGTGCATCGCACTCACAGACGTTACACGGCTCACACCGGCGGCCAGCAATATCTGGCTCAATTGTGCCAAATCATGGTTATGTGCCACTAAGCCGCAGGTTTGCAGCCGGGTACGCCAAGTTTGCAGCGTTCCCACCAATTGTGCTCGCGGCACGGGACGTAGCTGTACCGTGCGAAATAATGGCGACGCCACCAAGGCGGCTGTTTGCGCCCAAATAATGCGCCACCCCTCACCTTGCCAAACGTGCCCTGGCACATCAGAGAAGCTTTGATCAAGCCGTGCGAACGCAAGCTGGCTGCTGATTTCGGCAGACTCTTGTTCGCTAGGGATTAATCCAGGCCATTGCTGGGCACGGCGTGCGAGTGCTTTGGCCAACTGCTCGCCCACTTCCCGTAATACGGCAGGGTCTTCGCTATCCACCAATATGCATTGCGGGCTGGAACACGCCTGTTGGTCAAAGCGGCAAACCTCATCGGCCACGGCATCGAGCTGCGCCTCGCTTGCGGCGCTGGGCACCACATATGCAAAGCTGATGCGGTGCCCCCAGTCTATCCAGCGGCAGCCGGCGGGTAACTGCTGCCGAATAGCGTTCAGTGCGGCTTCCCCTCCCCAGGCAGACACCGCATCAGCCCTGCTGAACAGCTTAGCCAGATCAGTATTGGGCCAGGACAATACGGCAAGATAATCTGCCAATGTGCCGGTGCTGTCATGGCGAAGGAACGCCGCCAACAACGCAGCGGTGCGTCCGTTATCGCTGCTGCTGGGGCGTAGCCAGTTGACGTTGCCGACCAACAAGCTTTCTAACATGGCGAAGAAAGGCAGCAAGGCCGAATTGGCTGGCGTGATATGTACTACCAGCCCTAGCGGCCGCCAGCTTTCGTAATGCGGGCTACGGTAATCAATGCGGCGTAGCGAAAATGGCGCTTCGCCCAACTCTCGGGCTAGCTTGGTTGCCAAGGCATCACGCCGGCAGAAGCCGTGCAGCGCAGTGCGGCTTTCGGTGTCCAGATCTAGCGCGTCGCTATCGTTTAATACCCATTGGGCAAAACTTTCAGCACAAGCTAGTACCGTTTCGCTATCTAGCCGCTGTGCCAGCGTCGTTGGCAGTCGTGTTTGTAACGACGCCAATACGTCATTTGCCTCTGTCTGGCTTATGAGGGTGCCTTGTACGAGATACATGCTTAGGATTCCTTGATCAATTCAGATGCCGCTAGCGCACAGCTGCGGCTTTTGCTGGTGCCGGCGCGCCCCAGTAGTTCAAACCAGTCGGTTTCGATGCCGCAGCTGCAGGAGTGACCCGGATGCAAGATGGCCAAATCACTCATGACCACGCTGTGGGCGGGGCTCGATGTGATATAGGGCGATACAAAATGCAAAAAGCCCCTTGCGCCGTATGGTTGCGTGTCTAAAGTCGCTGGGTGGCGGATATAGGCGCGCGCATAGCTGGGAATATGGAAGTGATGCTTCGGGCATTCGATATAGGGCACTGGGTGTTCCACCGCGCCATAGCCATCTCGGCAGCGCACGTCTGGAATACCCAGTTGCTCACCCAAGCGTTGATACAACAGGGCTTTAGGGATGGCTTGGTCGGCGTGGGTTTTCCAACCGCCGCCCAGAAACACCAATGAATCTGGGTGTAGCTTCAGTGCTGGATAGCCCATTTCGCGCATGCGTTCGAGCGCAAACCACAAAAATGCAGGAAAGCCAAAGATACGAACCGGCAGGCCTTCTTCAGCAAACTCCTGCAAGGCCCGAATCACCCCAAACGGATCGAACTCGTTACCGTGGCCGTTATGCCGCAATGCATACACCGCTCGGTTGATTGGTGCGTATTTGCACAAAAATTGGTCGGTATAGGCCGTGCCGAGGGTGATTGCGCCAGCAGGCTCGTAACTTAACAACAGATAATTGCAGGGGGTATCGGGCGTATTCCAGCCGTATAGGTCGAAAATACGGTCAACCATTGCTTGGGCTGCACCTAGGCTGCGCTCGTCATAACGCATGCGGCTTTTTTGGCCGCTGGTGCCTGATGAAGTCAGCTCCAACGCTTCTTCGCCCGCTTTGCTTAATACCAAGCGACGCTTGAAATAATTGGCAAATAATGGAGGCAAGCTCGACCAGTCGTTCACGTTTTCCAGCTTCGCCTTATCCCATCCATTGGACGCTAGCCATTGGGCGTAGCCTGGCGACTCATCGCAATGATATTCAGTGAGTTCGCGCATTGCTGCGTTAAATAGCTGATCGCACGCGGCATCGGTACGATAGGGGGATTCGATGGCGCACAGCGCATCGACATGGACGAGTGAGGCCACAAATGATTTCCTAGGCAAGATAAATGAACGGAAGCGGGTAGTTAAAAACTAAATCGTAACGGCAGCAGTTATGGGCGGACGCTTAAGCAAGCACCACAGTGGCCAGAGAGCCAAACCCGCAGCAATACTGGCCGCAATAGCAAAAGCAGCAAGGCTGGTGCCCGCACCCAACACCGCAAGCGCCGAACTACCTAGGCCGATAGTGGCAACAGAAATCATCCCCAACATGGCGGCAACGGTGCCTTTGCCACTCTCGCTGGCAAACAAGGTCTGCCGGTAAAGCGTGGCGTTGCAAATGCCCATGCCGAAAGCGTAGATCGTTAAGCCCAGCACCAACGCCAATAAGTGGCCGGTGACCAGGGTGGCTCCCAGCATCAAGAGTAAGCCCCCAAAAATAGGCCACAGCGATAGGCGAATCAATGCATCAAGTTCAAGACGGGTAACCAGATAATTCAACGCCAGATTGCCGGCAATCAAGCCCCCAAAAATCGGCAATTGCCACAGGCCATAGGCAATAGAACTCAGCCCCAGATTATTCATCAGTAGCAAAGGGGCAAGGCCGATCCAGCCAATTAATGGGATGCTAATGAGCCCCAACACCAAGCTGCCTTGCATAAAGCGAGCATTGCCCAGTAGTTCACGGTAACTGGCCCAAATGCTTGCCAGATTAAGCGGCGCTGGCTCAAGCCGACTGCCATCTTTGCGCGTAACGCCTATGGTTTCAGGCATAAAAAACCACAGCCCGATCAAGACCAAGATGCCACATAGCCCCACGCCAACAAACAGCGTGCGCCACGTCACAATCTCTAGCAGCATACTGCCCAGCAATGGGCCTAATAATGGTGACAGCAAGGCGATATTGGCCAGTAGCGCCATAAGGCGAACCGCATCGGTTTCCTGAAAGGACTCTTGCAACGCGGGATAGCTCACCACCACCACAAAGCCCAGCGCAATGCCCTGAATAAAGCGTAACGCGTTGAATACATAGATGCCGCTTACCAAGGGCGTGATCAGACACGCCACGGCAAATAGGATTGCGCCAATCAACAACAATGGGCGACGGCCAAAACGATCCGACAAGGGGCCGATAAGCCATTGGAAGGCGACACCGCCTAGCAAATAGGCGTTCAGCGCTATGGGTACATGGCTAACGGGTGCATTGAGGTCTGCAACCACATACAACATGGCGGGCATCACAATATCGCTAGCGACATAGGTCAGCAGTTCAAATGTGGCGAGTAGCAAACAAAAAAATAGCGCCTGACGGGAGGAGATCGGTAAGAGCGAGCGGGTAAAAGAAGACATCGAGCCAACAATTTAGTTAAGTTAATCTGTGTGTTTAATCGGCAGACTTTCTTATGGAGAAAGTCTAGAAAGATGCTGCAGAAAAATGACGAAGCTACAAATAGACAAATTTCCTTAGCTACTTTTTAAACGGCTATGGGCTACAAAACACCCATCCAAACCATAAAAAAAGGGCAACAAAACAAGCTTGAATGATGACCACGCGAATGGACGCTTAACCTTCTAGTGAAATAGCCATGATCAAAGTTATCGAAGTCTGCTGTTTTACTTCATTTTCTAGGAGTGCCCCAGGTTGTGTGTGGGGGATTTCTGAAAGTGCGCCGAAGCGATGGAGCGATATTTCTAATTCACCGCTGATTACGTTTTTCAGGGGTGCTGCGTAGTTGATATCGGAGGCTATTCTTATGAATAATTACAATTTTATTGTATATGCAAGCAATAAAACTAGGTAAATATTTACCAGTTGCTGACGCATTGATACAGCATAAGGTTGTGAGAATGTTTTTTCTGAATTTTTCTACAGCACTAAAAATGAATGAATTAAAATTTAAGTTGTTGATTTTTTGTGTAAAAAGATACACGTCTTTTTAGAGGTTTGTTTTTTAAATATAATTTGCACAATTAGTGCCAAGGGAATAATGAAGCCTAAAGCTGAAGAGTTGAGTGCGTATTTCTGACGATTGTAATTACTGATGATGTCAGTTGTGTCTGGCGCTCATATTCTCTTGTAAACACCTTATCTTGAATGCCGACGTTGCCGATTGTGCAAATCTCAATATTGACTGTTTTGCCCTTCAATCAACCAAGCCTTAGCGACACCGTTTACGGGCGGCCTTACATAATCTTTCATTAGAGATCTAAAGCTGCGTCGGTATTTTTGTGCCAGCCAATAGTCAATCATCCAGAAGATGATTCGATCTAACTTGCTGACCTATGCGGTATCCTAAATGCCCACCATATATAATGTGCTAATTCGTTAATTTATATTTTTGGTAATTAACTGTTTTTAATGGCATTTTTCTTGATTGGCTGATTTTAATGAAAAAACTTAAAGTGCTTTTTGTGTGCACAGGAAATATCTGCAGAAGCCCCACTGCAGATGGGGTGATGCGGCAAAAGGTAGAGGTTGCGGGGCTAAGCCATGCCATTGAAGTGGATTCTGCCGGTACACAGGATTATCACATTGGGGAGCCGCCAGATCGGCGTTCGCAAAGTTATGCTAAAAAACGTGGTTTTGATTTGTCTTTTTTGCGCGCCCGCAGCGTGCAGCAGAGCGATTTTGCTGAGTTTGATTTGATTTTGGCGATGGATAATGGCCATTTAAGGGATTTACAACGGCAATGCCCACCAGAATATCAATCGCGGGTGAAATTATTTTTATCCTTTGCCCCTGTCCCTACTCAAAACGAGGTGTTAGATCCTTACTATGGCGGCCCAGCTGGGTTTGAGACCGTTCTGGATCAGTGCGAGGCGGGCTGCGCCGCGCTGCTGGGGCACATCAAAACAGCTGTTTAAGACATGTAAATAGTATGGCGTAGTGGCGGTTTTTGTAATCTGGGATTGCAGCATGCATAAGGGGTGGTTAAAATCCGCGCTTTGGTCTTCGGGGGAGTAGTCGCCTGCAGCTGGTTTGAAAGAACGGTTTGCGGGGAATACGTCAACATACTTGGATCGTTTGATCCATGGCGTATTCGGTTGGAGCGGTGTTCTGTAAGCAGAGCGCAGGCCAGCTTGACAAGACCTGAGGTTCGTTCAGCATTTCCCGGGGTGGGCAATGCTGTGCGACCTCTATCCTGCCCGCCCCGGAAACACGACTCGATGATTGATACCTTTCTTATTTCTACTGGCGTTGTCGCCATCGCCGAAATCGGCGATAAAACGCAATTACTTGCGTTAATTCTGGCAGCACGCTTTCGCCGTCCTTTGCCCATTATCTTGGGTATCTTTGTTGCGACTGTACTGAATCACTTTGCTGCCGGTTGGATTGGTCAGCAGGTAGCAGGTATGATTTCGCCGCTTGTTTTGCGCTGGGTGATTGGTTTGGGCTTTTTAGCGATTGCCGCCTGGGCACTGGTGCCCGATGAAATGGGCGAAGAAGAAGCGCAAATCAAGCCTTATGGCGCATTTGTTGCCACAACGTTAGCTTTCTTTTTGGCTGAGATTGGCGATAAAACGCAAGTGGCCACCGTGGCGCTGGCGCTGAAATATCAGCCTTTGTGGGCGGTGGTTGCTGGTACAACGGTCGGCATGATGATTGCCGATGTGCCTGCTGTTTTTGTGGGTAAGTGGATCGCAGCCCGAATGCATATTCTGCGTTATGTACGTTTTGTAGCCGCAGCCGTTTTTGCTCTGCTGGGTGTATTGGCTTTGTTAGGTGTGGGTAGTTGATTTTTTAAGCGTGCGAAAGTCGGAATGTATTTTTGTTTTCTATTTAGATTGCATCAATACGCTCCGGCTTATTTGTTTTTATTTAACGGGGAAATGGGCTCATGCTCGAAGCATTGTTCAAATTAAAAGAACACGGTACTAACGTTAAAACCGAAGTGATTGCGGGTTTTACAACGTTTTTAACTATGGCCTATATTATTTTTGTTAATCCAGCCATTTTGGCGCAAACCGGTATGGATTTTAATGCCGTGTTTGTGGCGACCTGTCTGGCTGCGGCTTTTGGTACTGCCGTGATGGCGCTTTTGGCTAATTACCCGATTGCGCTAGCCCCGGGTATGGGTTTGAACGCTTATTTTACCTTTGCTGTGGTTAAAGGCATGGGTGTGCCTTGGCAAACTGCGTTGGGTGCGGTGTTTATTTCTGGCGTGGTTTTTGTGCTGGTTTCCTCGTTTAAATTGCGTGAAGTGCTGGTGAATGCCATTCCGCATTCTTTAAAGCTGGCTATTTCTGCCGGTGTGGGATTGTTTCTGGCTATTATTGGGCTGAAAAGCGCTGGCCTGATTACCGCTTCGCCTGTGACGATGGTGCAATTGGGTGATATCCATGCACCAAGCACATTATTAGCCGTATTGGGCTTCTTTTTAATTGTGGCGCTTGAATACCGCAAAGTAAAAGGTGCAATTATTATTGGCGTATTAGGTGTGACGCTGCTGTCGATTTTATTCGGCTTAACCGAATTCAAAGGTGTGTTTTCACCGCCACCGTCGATTGCACCCACCTTTATGCAAATGGATATTAAAAGTGCGCTGAATGCGGGCCTCTTGGGTGTAGTGTTTATTTTCTTCTTTGTTGATTTGTTTGATACTACCGGCACTTTAGTCGGCGTTTCTCACCGCTCTGGTTTGCTGGATAAAGACGGCAAACTGCCCCGTTTAAAGAAAGCGCTGTTCGCTGATTCTTCTGCCATTATGGTAGGGGCCGCCTTGGGTACTTCAAGCGTAACCGCCTATGTTGAATCAGCGGCAGGCGTTGCAGCAGGCGGTCGCACGGGCCTGACTAGCTTGGTCGTTGCGATCTTGTTTTTGGCGGCTCTCTTTGTGGCGCCATTGGCTGGCACCGTACCTGCGTATGCCACCGCACCCGCACTTTGCTATGTAGCCGTACTGATGGCGCGTGGTCTGGCCGAAATTGATTGGGATGATATTACCGAAGCCGCACCTGCCGTGATTACCGCCGTAGGTATGCCGTTTACTTATTCGATTGCGGATGGGATTGCGTTTGGTTTTATTAGCTACGCGGCAATTAAAGTGCTGGCGGGTCGCTATAAAGATCTAAGCCCTGCCGTGTTGATTATTACTGCGCTGTGGCTGATTAAGTTTGCGGCTTTTGGTTAAGGGAACTATTTAAATGAGCTTATTGCAGGCAGAACCGCCTTACGCGGATTATATTCGGGGCAGTATTCGTACAGCGCGTTAAATTTGCCGCTTTTGGCTAAGGGAAATATTCAATGAGCTTATTGCAAGCTGAGCCGCCTTACGCGGATTATATTCGGGATCGCATCCGTACGGTGCCTGATTGGCCGCAGGCAGGCGTGCAGTTCCGTGATATCACGCCTTTATTGCAAGATAAAAAAACCTTTCGTGTTTTGGTTGATATCTTTGTGCATCGCTATATGGATATGCATTTAGACATGGTGGCCGGTGTGGATGCGCGAGGTTTTATTCTCGGTGCGGTGGTGGCCTATGAATTAAACTTGGGCTTTGTGCCCGTGCGCAAAAAAGGCAAATTGCCCTTTTTAACAGTGGCAGAAGAATACGAGCTGGAATACGGCTCGGCCACGGTTGAGATTCATACCGATGCCTGTAAAAAAGGCGATCGTGTTTTGCTGATTGATGATTTGGTGGCAACAGGCGGTACCATGGTGGCAGCAGCTAAGCTGTTAAACCGCCTTGGTGCAACCATTGTTGAAGCGGCTGCTATTGTTGATTTGCCTGAATTGGGCGGATCAAAAATCGTACGTGAGCAGGGCATCTCTCTGTTTACTGTTTGCGATTACGCAGGCCATTAAAGATGTGTCGTGGCGGCGCTGTGTTTGTCATTTTAAATACAAACAGTGCCCGCCCGTTTTTGTTTGAATTATTTAAAGAAGAGGTACGCTATCGTGACCCTAGAACTCCCTGAAGCCCAAACCATTATTGATAATTCGGATTGCCTGCACAGCGAGACCGAAGTGCTGGCTGCGCTGGATCGTATGGCGGTGGCAATGACCGCTGATTTGCAATACGCCAATCCAATTGTTTACACCGTTATGAATGGTGGCTTGATTGTGTCAGGGCATTTATTGCCACGCTTACGCTTCCCTCTCGAAGTGTCTTATATGCATGCCACGCGTTATCGCAAAGAAACCAGCGGCGGCATGCTGGATTGGAAAGTAAAACCACAAGAAAGCATGAAAGGTCGCGTTGTGGTGATCGTGGACGATATTCTTGATGAGGGCCATACACTGGCAGCTATCTTGGAATATTGCCGTGAACAAGGCGCAAAAGAAGTACGCGTTGCTGTACTGGTGGATAAAAAACATGATCGTAAAGCGGTGGGTGTGGCTGCGGATTATGTGGGCCTGGAAGTAGAAGATCGCTTCTTATTTGGTTGTGGTATGGATTACCAAGGCTATTGGCGCAATACGCTGGCCATTTATGCGGTACAAGGCATGTAATATTGTGAGGTTGGTTGATTTTAAAAGCCCTTATTTACGCTGAGTAAATAAGGGCTTTTTTGCGGGCGCAATGTGCTGGTTTTGCATTGTTTAATTGCATCCGCTACGAGCTCTGTGGGGTATGCAGGTTATTTTGATTGTGCGGATAAATAAGTCTTTGCCTTTCGATGGCTTATTAATAGCGCGCTTTGATCTACTCTTACTTTATATAAGAAGGGGAGATCAAGATGGCTGATGCCGCTGAAACCATTGTTCGCCATTTTAGGCAGATTTTAATTTGGCCTTTGCAGCTGATGCCGCTCGCCCAGCCTGTGGGCAGTGGGGCGGTAATGGGGCGGCATTGGGAGCTGATGAATCAGTTGCTGGATGAGGATTCGCCTTGGCAGATGCGGCCTTCCGCGTTTGATATGGATCCTCAGGCATTTCAAGAGCGGCATTACCGCGAGTTTGTTACCTTTCTGCCCTATGTACAGCGGTTCTTATATGGTGAAGGAGCGGCAGAAGCGGGAAGCACGGCAAGCTATGGCGGCTCGCCACTGCATATATTCAGACGGCATGATATTTGTTCGGTGCGTATGCATTATAAGGATGGTACGCGGCAGGATTTTAAAGTGGCGCATATTGATCTGTATTTTTTTTACGATATTGATATCGTGATTCTGGCGTTTGAAATTCTTGCGGATAATGTGCCGCTCAGCCGGGTGCAGGATACTCTGTTCAGGTTTGGCCGCGCTTTCCCTGCGCAATGGGATGAAGATAAAACGGCGGCAAGCTGCTTGCAACAGGTGAAATGGCTGGATGCAAAAGGAGGCGTGATTGCCGCCTCGGATTACGACGATAAATCCAAGTTTTTATCGCATGTGGGTGAGTTTCGCGCTGCCCCTATGGCACAACATTGGGATGCTTTGTTGCGGCCTTTGGTATTACACCATTCAAACGAAATTGGCGAGCTGCGCTATCGGCAAATTGAATATCACCGCATGCCCCTGATGGCTTATCTGGCTTTTGACGATCCTTTTGATTTAAGTGATGAAGATTTCTACCGGTTGGGCATGGTGACGCGGCCTTCGCAGGGTGGTGATTTGCCCTATACCGCCAAAGTATTTCAGGATTTCGAAGCAAATTGCTGCTACGACCGCTTTTGGGTGCCGGAGCGTCGCCATGATTCATCCTCCACTCGCATGATGTGTGATGGTCATGCTTTTGTGCTGGTGGGCAAGCATGGACATGGTTTTTTTAGCGATCCGTTTACCGGAGCGTTGGGGCAATTCAGGCATCAGTATTTTTTACTGATGCTGATAGCGCATTTTCATAAAGCGGCATTACTCATGTTTTCTGACCGGCTGGCAGTGGCTTTGTCGCGTTTGCAAGTGGGGAATGCAGGCTCTGCCCGGCGTTTTAAGCGGGATATTCGCATTCTGCAAGAGGTATTTTTGCGTTTTACTCAGCGCTATTGGTTTAGCGAGATTTCTAATCAGGTGGTGGCTGATCAAATGTTTCATATTGCCCGTCGCCATCTGGGCACAGAAGCGTTGTTTGCAGAGGTACGCGAATCCATTCATAGCATGAGCCAGTACTTAGAAAACGATGATTTGCATCGGCAGGCCGATACGGTGGTGCGCCTGACTGTGGTGACGATTCTGGGCTTGGTGGGTACGACAGTGACTGGCTTTCTGGGGATGAATTTATTTGATCTTGCGGCAGAGCCGTCATGGCGCAGAATAGGGTACTTTTTCGCGACGTTTATTCCCATTGCCGCACTGACCTTTTATTCCTTGATGAAATCAAGAATGCTTTCAGAATTTTTAGACTTCATGTCAGATGACCGCATAGGGTTTGCTGATAAAATAAAAATTATTCATCGGCAGTGGTGTAAAAAAAAGCAAGCTAGGAATAATCTATGAGCGAGTATCATGATTAATAGCGAATTCCTCAATTGGAAAAACGCTTGTCCGTGTTAGAATCCTGCGCATTCCCTATTCCCAACCGACTTACGGAAGCGCCAACTCTATGTTCTCCAAGTCCGCCACTATCGCCCAATACGATCCTGATTTAGCCGCTGCCATTGCAGGTGAAGTTGTTCGCCAGCACGAGCATATCGAGCTGATCGCGTCAGAAAACTACACCAGCCCAGCGGTGATGGAAGCTCAAGGCTCGCAACTGACTAATAAATACGCCGAAGGTTATCCGGGTAAGCGTTTTTATGGTGGTTGTGAATTTGTTGATACGGTTGAGCAGTTGGCCATTGATCGCGTAAAAGCACTGTTTGGCGCAGAGTACGCCAATGTGCAGCCGCATTCTGGCTCGCAAGCCAACCAAGCCGTGTATTTCTCGATTCTAAAACCGGGCGATACCGTAATGGGTATGAACCTAGGTCACGGTGGTCACCTTACACACGGCTCACCAGCAAATCTTTCCGGTAAGCTCTTCAATATCGTGGCTTACGGCCTGAACGAAAACGAAGAAATCGATTACGATGATATGGAACGCGTAGCGCTTGAAACCAAGCCTAAGCTTCTGATCGGTGGTGCTTCAGCTTATGCTCTGCGTTTTGACTGGGCACGCATGCGTGAAATTGCCGACAAGGTGGGCGCTTACTTTATGGTCGACATGGCGCATTACGCCGGTTTGATCGCTGCGGGTGTTTATCCAAACCCAGTGCCACACGCTCACTTTGTAACATCGACTACGCATAAAACATTGCGCGGCCCGCGTGGTGGCTTGATTTTGGCTAAAGCTGAATTCGAAAAATCGATCAATTCGAATGTGTTTCCAACGCTGCAAGGCGGCCCTTTGATGCACGTGATCGCGGCTAAAGCCGTGGCATTTAAAGAAGCGGCAACACCAGAATTCAAAACATACCAAGAGCAAGTGCTGAAAAACGCACAAGCCATGGCAGCAACCTTGATCGAGCGTGGCCTGCGCGTGATTTCCGGTCGCTCCGAATCGCATATGTTCCTGGTTGATCTGCGCTCTAAAGGCCTGACTGGCAAAGTGGCGGATGCGGTATTGGGCCAGGCGCATATCACCGTTAACAAAAACGCCATTCCAAATGATCCAGAAAGCCCGTTTGTGACTTCCGGCATCCGTATCGGCTCCCCAGCCATCACGACCCGTGGTTTCAAAGAAGCAGAAGCCGTAATCGTGGCTAATCTGATTGCTGATGTGCTGGATAATCCGCATGACGAAGCAAACATTGCAGCCGTTGCGGTAAAAGTAAAAGAATTGACAGCGCGTTTCCCAGTTTACGGCGCTTAATTCGCTATAAAAAACCCAAGTCTTAAAACACGGAGTGAAAGAGGGCACGGAGTCACACGGAGAAAGTCAAAAAAGTGTTTGGCTTTCTTTGGCAAGATGCTTATCTGCGCCATTTTATGAGCTAGACCTTGTTTGATTTAAAGGTCAGTTTGAAAGCTAGGTATGAGCCTTGTGTAGGTTTTCTCTGTGAAACTCCGTGTTCTCTGTGTCCTCCGTGTTTTGAGATTTGGGTTTTGTTTATTTCTAGAATGTTCTTTGCGGGGTTGTGATGAAGTGCCCCTTCTGTGGTTCCCCTGATACGCTGGTTGCTGACTCGCGTGTATCTGATGAAGGCGATTTGGTTCGCCGTCGCCGTCGTTGTCCAATTTGTGATAAACGCTTTACCACGTTTGAAACGGCCGAAGTGCGCTTGCCGCAGGTGGTGAAACAAAATGGTCAGCGTGCTGAATTTGATCGGGAAAAAATCCGCACCAGCTTTGAGCGTGCTCTGCATAAACGGCCCGTGCCGACGCCCCTGGTGGACGAAGCCATCCTGCGCATTATCCAAAAAGCCTTATCTTTAGGCGACAGAGAAATCATGAGCCGTCAGATTGGCGAAATGGTGATGTCTGAACTCGCCAAGCTCGACAAAGTTGCCTACATCCGCTTCGCCTCCGTATACCGCTCCTTCCAAGACGTCGACGATTTCCGCGATGTGATTCGGGAAGTAAGTAAGGAGTAACGCTGTTTTCCATATCGAAATAAACCCAAATCTTGAACCACGGAGGACACAGAGAACACGGAGTTTCACGGAGAAAACCTTGCTTATGTTTTTCTCCGTGGCCCTCCGTGTTCTCCCTTTTCTCCGTGGTTTGAGATTTGGGTTTGTGGGTTTCATATTGTCACTGGTAAACCAATGAACGCGATCGATCATCAATATATGCAGCTGGCTTTGCGGCAGGCGGCTTTGGGGCAGGATAGTGCTACGCCTAATCCTTGCGTGGGTTGTGTGTTGGTGAAAGACGGGCAGGTGGTGGGTGCGGGCTTTAGCCAGCCTGCAGGTGGCGGTGTGGTGAAGGATGCTCCCGGTGCGCATGCTGAAGTAATGGCCTTGAGTGTTGCGGGCGATCTGGCACGCGGTGCTACGGCTTACGTGACGCTAGAGCCTTGCAGCCATCATGGCCGCACACCACCCTGCGCCGATGCTTTGGTGAAAGCCGGTGTAGTGCGCGTGGTTGCCGCGCTAACCGATCCTAATCCGCTGGTGGCAGGCCAGGGCTTGGCACGTTTGGCGGCTGCGGGTGTTGAAGTGGAATCGGGCGTTTTGCACGCTGCCGCACTTGAGCATCACAAAGGTTTTATTAGCCGCATGCTGCGATCCCGCCCCTGGCTGACGGTGAAAATGGGTGCAAGTCTGGATGGCCGTACCGGACTGGCTAATGGGCAATCACAGTGGATTACCGGCCCAGCGGCAAGGTCTGATGTACAAAAACTACGTGCCCGATCTTGCGCTATGCTGACCGGCATTGGCACGGTGCTGGCGGACGACCCGCAGCTAACCGTGCGTGAATTTGCGGTAGATAGACAGCCGCTACGTGTAGTCGTTGACAGCCAGCTGAGAACGCCTGTCAATGCAAAGTTATTTAATCAGGCGGGCGTATTGATTATTGGCGCTCAGGATGACGAGTCAAAGCGTCAGGCTTTAGAAGCAGCAGGGGCAGAAGTCATCATTTTGGCCGATGCTCAGGGCCGGGTTGATTTAGCTGCCTTACTGAATGAATTAGGCCGCCGAGGCTGCAATCAAGTCACGGTTGAGGCGGGTGGCGTTTTAGTTGGGGCGCTGTTTCAGTCGGGGCTGGTAGATGAAATGCTGCTTTATCAAGCGCCCGTGATGATTGGCGACACGGCAAAAGGCATCGCCACGCTTGATTTATCCGACCTAAACCACAAGCTACGAGCTAAGGTATTAGAGCGCCGCCTATTTGGAGACGATTTACGTCTTACACTGCGCTTTACCAATGCTGGAGAATTCTATGCCAAATGAAAGTTTGCAAACAGCTGTGCCGATTTGTCCAGATTGTAAGCGGCCTCTCGATGTGATCGCGGCCTGTGGCTCGATTAGTTATTTTTGTGATCACTGCAATTTACTCAAGTCTTCGAAGCGTGTGCGCGAAGCAAATCCAGAACTCTTTAAGGAAACTGAATAAATGTTTACGGGGATTGTGCAAGGCGTTGCTCAGATTGAAGCGATTGATGACAGGGAAGGCATCCGTACATTTCGCATCGCTTTTCCAGCTGGCTTTTGTAAAGATATTCAAATTGGTGCCAGCGTGGCGATTGATGGCGTTTGCCTAACCGTTACCGAGATTTTTGCTGAGGACAAAGCCAGTTTTGATGTGATGCTGCAAAGCTTACGCGTAACCTCCCTAGGGCAATTAAAAGTAGCTAGCCATGTCAATGCCGAGCGTGCCGCCAAAGATGGTGCCGAAATCGGTGGTCATCCGCTCTCCGGCCATGTGGATTTTACCGCCACGCTGTTAGATATTCGTAAAGATCAGGAAAACTGCTGCTTTAGAATTGGCGTGCCTAAAGAGGGGATGAAATACATCTTTGCGAAAGGTTATATCGCCTTAGATGGCGCAAGCTTGACGGTATCTGAAACCAATAAAGTAGATTGTTGGTTTGAAGTATGGCTGATCCCCGAAACCCGCCGCATGACTGTTTTTGAAGGCAAAGCCGTTGGCAGCGTCTTCAACATAGAAATCGAGCGCGCCACACAAGTTGTGGTCGACACCGTGCGCGATGCGCTAGAAGAAAAACTCGGTGCCCTGATGCCTGCACTAGAGGCGCTACTCGCCCAGCAGGGCGTGGATGTTTACGCGCTGGCTGAACCTGCGGCTTTAAAGAAACCTTAAGTGAAGATGGGCATGCTTTTATGCGTCACTATAGGTATCAAGTTAAGCTTTTGTCATGGAGCAAATAGATTTTTATAGGGTGTACAACGACGCAGTCGTTGCTACGACAGAGCGGTGCGCAAGAAAAACAACTTGCACACCCTATGAAAAGCAGCTTTTTTGCTATGTGTTTGTCTTAACTTGATGCGCATAGGGCATGCTTTTATGCATCACTAGATGCATCAAGTTAAGCCTTTATGCCTCACGGGGATGATTTACCTCAACGCTGCACTTTGAGTGCACTCTACAGATGCACTGCGCCCTTTAGGCTCCCAGCAGCCTTCTTGCCAACACAGCCTGCATGTCGCGACGTCCGTCCGCAATCAGATAAATAATGATCTGGTTGCCTGCAACACGGTAAATCAAGTGGTAAGGCTTGAAAAAAGCTTGGCGGTACTCTTTGATGCCGAGGCTAAGCAGTTCCTTCGGGTAGCTGCCGCGCTCAGGAAACTTTGAAAGGTTTTGTATGACTTCCAGCAACTCATCCAGCACACCATTGGCCTTGGCAACACTATCAAATTCAGAGATGTAATCATGAATGGCCTCTAAATCCTGCTCGGCGCCCTTGGTGAGTAGGGTTTCAAAGCGGACGGGTGCATCTGTCATCAGGTACTGGCTCGCTTGGCGCGCAGACGGGCCACAACATCGGCTACAGGTGTGATTTTGTTGGCAGCTACATCCTGATTACCCAGCGCTAGAATTTTCAGCAAGGCCAGTGTTTCTTGTGTCTCTTCAAACGAGGCCACGTCCTGCAAGACGGCCTTAGCCTCACCGTTCTGGGTGATGACTAGAGGCTGGCGTTGCTCCGCCAGATTCGCCAAAACTTCGGCCGCGTTGGCTTTAAGGTAACTGATAGGTTTAACTTGAGATGAATAGCGCATGGCCGTGCTCCTGACTTGATAGGGACTAAATGTAGTCTTTATATGGTCTTATGGCAAGGTGGCAGTGACGGAGTATTTAGCGTCCCTACTTGGCAAGCTAGAGTGATGAACCGTTATGGGGCGTTCTTTCGGGCAAACTAGAAGCACTACTCGCCCAGCAGAGTGTCGATGTTTACGTGCTGGCTGAGCCTGTTACTTTAAAGAAGCTTTAAACCTGTAGATGTAGATCTTTAAGTATGAATTTCTACATTTTCCCCCATGCGGCGCACTACGCTTCGCTTTGAGTGCGCCCTACGAATGTTTACAGTTTATGCCTGCGGCGTTAAAACTCCTTAAGCCTGTAGACACAGAGAAAACCCGAAAGTATTTTTTTGTGAGCTTTTGATTGGAATAGATGAGTCTCTTGGATTCATCTATTCTGCTGGTTGATATAAATAGATTAGCTGGGTTTTGCAGCTTCAATTGTTGCGGAATTATCTGCTGGCTCTTTATTCCCTTTTAAAGAAGCGTCATCTTTAATGTCGGCCTCTTCTTTAATCACGTAGCTTGAGTCTTTTATCCAATGAGCTAGATCTTTGCCGATTGCTATTGCGGTGCGATCAAGGATAGAGCAGGTGCCACGAAAACCACCCCAAAATCCACCAATAGACCAGCGATTTAATTTTGTTTGACGCTTAACCTTGCCGTTTTCTAAAAGCTCCGCGACCACTGTAATAGATTTAGGGCCGCTAAAACCACCTCCACCCACGCCTGTGACGCGTGCAATTCTCAGACGTAATACATCGCCATCTACTTTGCTAACATCTGCGGCAACGGTTCCTTCCCCTTGATTTAGTCGGGCCATACTGTTGCCAACCCGTTTAGTCAGTAGCTCTTCAATATTGCATTCTTCCTTTACCCGATTAATAACACTTGCATCAGGTAAATATAGAACAGGTGTTTCAAGGTAAGTGTTTGCCATTGCAGTGGTGGAACCAAGCATTAAAAGCATAATTGCTAATTTCATTACGTCTAACCTTAAATTAAATAAATTGTTCTTTCGGGTTAAAGCTAAAATTATTCAGCCACTTTGGCATAGCTACCTTTTAATGCCACGCCAATAACAAATCCACCTGCATGGCACTCAATGGTGCTATCACTTTTTGTTTCATTTTTCCGGTAATAGCTGACCAAATCGACCACAGCATTTGCGCCTTCTTTTTTTGCGGAATTTTGAAATGCGATTAAGGCAGAAAGTGCCGCCCATTTGCAGCCAAATTCATCACTCTTACCCACACTGTTGGTTTTTTGATTTGAAATATCTTCAGATAATTTTTGGGTGATTTTGGGTGTTTTTTGACCCGCTAAATAAAATTTAACCGATCCATCCAATTTACCTTGAGCCTCTGGCATCGCCAATACATCGGCCAATGGGATTTGCAATACGGTATCGCGTGCAAATGCAGAAGTGGATAAGAAACCAGCGATTAATAAAGTGGCAATTTTTTTCATTTTAATTCCTTGGTGTGCTTGCTTGATTGTAACAACTAGGTATACGAACAAAACCCAAATCTTGAGCCACAGAGAGCACGCAGAACACAGAGTTACACAGAGAAAACCAAGAAATAGTCTGCACTTTTGAGCCTTGAATATTTTTCAGAGAGCATCTGCTTTGGTTCAATCGCCCTGAATACACCTGGCAAGCTAAGCTGAAAAACAGAGTCATTCGGGATCTTGCTTAGTGCAATCTCTTTACGTTTTCTTAAAGCTTTTCTCTATGTGCTCCGTGTTCTCATTAATACTCTGTGTCTACAGAACTTTTAGACTTAAGCCCAACGCTTAAAAATCAGCGATGTATTGATTCCACCAAAAGCAAAGTTATTGCTCATGACGATATCGCATTCGATGGCTCGTCCTGTGCCGGTAATGTAGTCCAATGCGGCGCAGCGCTCGTCAGGCTCGGTCAGGTTGATGGTAGGGGCGAACCAGCCGCTGTTCATCATCTCGATGCTGATCCATGCCTCTAATGCCCCGCAAGCGCCAAGGGTGTGGCCCATATAGCTTTTGAGAGAGCTGATTGGCGTGTGTTCACCAAATACCTCATGAGTGGCTTTCGATTCGGCGATGTCGCCATGATCGGTAGCGGTGCCATGGGCATTGATATAGCCAATATCGCTAGGCTGCAGCGTTGCATCTGTAAGGCTTAGGCGAATGGCTTGGGCCATGGTGGCGGAGTTGGGGTGAGTCACATGCGTGCCATCGCTATTGCTGCCAAAGCCAACGATTTCTGCATAGATATGCGCGCCGCGTGCCAGTGCGTGTTCCAGCTCTTCCAGCACCAGCGTGCCAGCACCTTCGCCAATCACAAGGCCATCACGCTTTGTGTCAAAAGGGCGGGGCGTAGCGTCGGGGGTGGCGTTTTGTACGCTGGTGGCAAATAGGGTGTCGAAAACAGCCGCTTCGGTGGCATCCAGCTCTTCAGCACCACCGGCCAGCATGGCAATCTGCTTGCCGAATTTGATGGTTTCGTAGGCATAGCCTATGCCCTGACTGCTGGAGGTGCAGGCGCTAGAGGTGGTGATAATGCGGCCAGTAATGCCAAAAAATACACCGATATTTACCGCCGCCGTGTGCGACATCATTTTGATATAGGTGGTGGCATTAATGCCTTCGGTGGATTTTTCTGCCATCATGCGGCCAAAGTCACCAATTGCTTTGGGCGTGCCGGCAGATGAGCCATAAGAAATACCCATCTGGCCACTTTTGATCAGCGGATCATTGAGTAGACCCGCATCGATCAGCGCTAATTCGCTGGCACGAGTCGCCATTAGCGCCACACGCCCCATGCTGCGGGTGCTTTTGCGGTTGTAATGCGCGGGCAGCTCAAAGGGCGCGGCAGGTGCGCCAAGCTGGGTGTTAAGCCCTTCAAAAACTTGCCATTCGGGCATCACTTGAATGGCGTTTTTACCTGCTTTAAGTGCGGCTTCTACAGTTTTCCAATCGTGGCCAAGCGGGCTGATCGCCCCGATGCCGGTAATGACAACGCGCTTCATCCTATTAAGCCTCCATTGACTGAAATCACCTGACGCGTGATATAGGCGGCATCTTCCGACATTAAAAAGCTAACGGCTGCGGCCACTTCCTCAGGCTTACCCATACGCTTGGCCGGGATGATTTTTAGGGCTTCTTCTAAGACGCGCTCGTCTACCATTTCGGTGTCAATCAAGCCGGGTGCTACGCAGTTAACGGTGATGGCTCGGCTGGCTAATTCCACGGCCAGCGCCTTGGTCGCACCAATAATCCCAGCTTTAGCCGCGCTGTAATTAACTTGGCCCCGGTTGCCGACCAGGCCGGAAACAGAAGATAAGGTGACGATGCGGCCGGGTTTTCGCTGCCGCACCATGGGCATGGTAAGTGGATGCAGCACATTGTAAAAACTATCCAGATTGGTATGAATCACCGCATCCCAGTCTTCCGCAGGCATGGCGGGGAAGGCGTTATCTATTGCGATACCCGCATTGCAAACCACGCCGTAGTAGCAGCCATGGGCTTCGATATCGGCGAGTAGGACTTCTGCGGTTTGGGCACGATCGGTCACATCAAATTGCAATACGCGGCTGCTTTGGCCCAGAGCGATGATCTCGGCGGCAAGTTCCGCTGCGGCATCCATGCGGCTCTTACAATGCAGCACGATATCAAAGCCATCTTTGGCAAGCCGCCTAGCAATAGCGCGCCCTATGCCCCGGCTGGAGCCTGTGACCAGAATTGTTTTATGACTCATTACTTGTTTCTCATTGTTCATTTTTAATTATTTGGGTAGGTACAAAAAAACATGCTGGCCCAGCAAAACCCAAATCTTTAACCACGGAGAAAAAGGAGGACCACGGAGAAAAGGTTTTCTCCGTGAAACTTCGTGTTTTCGGTGTCCTCTGTGGTTCAAGGTTTGGGTTTTGCACTTTAAGCACCCGCTCGCTCCGCTAAAAACGCGCTGGCATCCAGTGGTTCAAAGACGGTGAGTGCGGCCTGCGCGACTTCTTGCTGGTCGATCAAGATTTGGCAATCAAACTGTCCTAAGCCATTGTCGGCCTGGAAAGCGCGGCTAATCCGGATGCGTAGCACTTGGCCTAGTACAAATTCGCTGACGCTAGAGCTATAGCGGCGGCTGCCGAGCAAAAAACCGATTTTAGGCGTTTGCCCGGCTATTCGAGCTTGCCAGCCTGCCCATGCGGCCACGGTTTGCGCCATATATTCAACGCCTACCCATGCGCCTACCCCTGTGCCGGAAAAAAATAGATTGTTGGCGCTGATGGTGACTTCGCATTCAAAATGCGTGTCGTTGCCTGCGATGGCACGATCAAGTAAAAGCATCTTGCCAGAGTGCGGCATGATATCGCTAATGGGGTATTCAATGGGCTGCATGGTTATCAATGGTTTTTCCAAAATCAGCGCCTGCCAAAAATTAAACTTGCATTGCTGCCACCAAAGGCAAAAGAATTGCTTAAGGCGTAGCGCGGCGGGCGGGCGGGCTTGAAGGATGGCTTGACGAGTGCAAGTGGAGCAATAGCCGGATCGATTTCGCCATCCCACCAATGGGGTGGCAACTGTCCTGTTTTAAGAGTCAGCCAGCAGATCGCCGCTTCAATTACACCTGCTGCGCCCAGCGTGTGGCCGGTTAAAGGCTTCGTTGAGCTGCACAGTGTTTCGCTGCCAAATAGCCGATGAATAGCAAGGCTTTCCATTGCATCATTTTGCTGCGTTGCCGTGCCGTGCAGATTGATGTAATCGATGTCGGATGCTTGCAAGCATGCCCGATCAAGCGCGGCTTGCATGGCCGTGATTGCGCCTTGGCCATCGGGTGCAGGGGCCGAAATATGATGCGCATCCGAGCTTTCTCCCCAGCCTAAAAGCGCTACGGCGTCGGACTCTGCTTCTTTACTCATCAAAAATAGCGCAGCGCCTTCGCCGATATTGATGCCATTGCGATGAATGTTCATTGGCTGGCAGCGTTCCGCGCTAACGGATTCCAGTGCGGTAAACCCCGCCACGGTAAAGTCGCAGAGCGAATCTACGCCGCCGCAAATTACCGCATCACACATGTCTGCATTGAGCAGCCTTGCTGCGCTGGCGATTGCCTTAGCGCTGGAAGAGCAGGCGGTGGAAATCACCATCACAGGGCCAGCCAGCCCCAAAAGGATGCTGAGTGCGGTGGCAGGCGAGCCTAGCTCTTGCTGTGCAATATGAAAATGGGCGGGTAGCTGGCCTGTGGCCTGATGCTGGGCAATCGCAGCCTGCGCCTCGCCAATGCCGGAGGTGCTGGTACCTAAAACCACGCCAATCCGCGCCGCGCCAAAGCGGGCAATCGCCGCGTCCACCGCAGGGCGAATTTGCGCCAGCGCGGTGAGCAGCAGCGCGTTATTGCGGCTGTGCAGCATGGGCGGCAGCGCATCTTGCGCCGCCAGCTCGCTGGTGACCGCACCCAGATGCAGTGTCTTACCCAGACAAACATAGGGCGCAACCCCGCTAGGTGCATCGGCAAAAAGGGCTTGGCGCACCTCATCAACGCCGTTACCCAGAGCGCAAACAATACCAAGCTGATTTAAATAAATGCTCATTGCGTAAGACTATGAAGTAACAAAATGCTTATTCCTGTTAAAAACCTTAGGTCTGTAGACACAGAGAACACAGAGTTTAAAAGCAGCACACAGAGAAACCTTGAGAAAAACTTCTTTAGGTTTTCTCTGTGCGCTCTGTGTTCTTACCGTTCTCTGTGTCTACAGAGTTTTTGCCTTTTACAATTAAGGTGTTTCTTTTGAATCAATCACCAGCCGGTAGTGCTCTAGGGTGTTTTCTAATTCGGCTTGGCCGGCCCAGCGGGGTGTGGCGTGGTAGCGGATGGTGATGGCGTTTTCTTGGCCTAGCGTCAGTTTTCTGACGTTACCTTCTTCGCTTAGTGTCCAGCCCGCTGGCAAGGCAGCTTGAACGGCTGCCAGCGGCCAGTAAACTAATTGCACATCTCGCAATACGCGTTGCTCGTCTACTTCTTTGGGCAGCAGAGCATGGCGGCTGCTTGTTAGCGACTGGCCATCCCAGCTTACCGTCAGAATACGCTGCCCCAGTGCAAAGCCTGCCAGCTGAATTTGCTCCGGGTTGATTTCCAGTAAGGCATCTAGCGTTTTGGGCGCGGCGCTATTGGCTGGCAATGGAGTGACGCTCAGTCTTTGCGTCAGGCTCACCGATCCGGCAAAGGCCGCGGGCGCTAAGCGTAAAGCGGGTAAGCGAGTCTCTGGCGCTTCGCTAGTGCAGCCGCCAAGCAAGGCGAGCATGATGATTAAGCCGCGCACAATTGCTCCAGCGTTTTTAAGCGCTTAGGTTGCGCCACATAGGGATTGTTTAAATCCCATGCGTAACCTGCCAGAATGGCTGAGATCATCCGGCGCACGTCAGCTGATTGCTCCTGATGAAAAATCACATCCTGAAAGCCGCCTTCGTACCAGCTGCTCACAAAAGCTCTGAACGCATCAACGCCTGCTTTGAGTGGGTCGGCATAATCGATCTGCCAATTCACCGATTCACCTGCAAATTCGCGCTCAATCGCTGCTGCGGCAAGGGCTGCGGATTTTACTGCAATGGTGACCCCGCTAGAAAACACCGGGTCAAGAAACTCACCTGCATTACCCAGCAAGGCAAATCCTTTACCATGTAAGCTGCTGACATTGGCTGCGTAGCCAATCAGTTTGCGGGCCGGGGTATCCCAAACGGCATTTTTAAGCACGGCAGATAGGGTGGGTACTTCGGCAATAATGGCTTGTAAACGCTCGGTTTCGCTGCCCTGATATTTTTCTAAGAACTCAGGATTGGCAACTACGCCTTGTGAGCAGCGGCCATTAGAAAAAGGAATAGTCCAGAACCACACATCGTGGTGCTTCGGATGCACGCTGACTAGAATCTTATTGCGATCAAAGCTGCTCTCTGAAATGCGGTCTTCGATATGGGTGAAGTAAGCGCCACGCACCGGGAAGTCAGATGGCGTTTCTAGCTTAAGCAGGCGGGGCAGAATTCGGCCAAAGCCGCTGGCGTCCAGCAAAAATCGCGCATTGATTTGGTAAGTTTCTGTGGCCGATTGCACGGTAATCCGAGGCTGATCGCCTTCCAAATCAACCGCAATCACTTGCTCTTGATAGCGAATCACCGCGCCTGCTTTTGCCGCGGCCTTGGCCAGTACATGGTCAAAATTCCCGCGCTGTACTTGGTAAGTGGTGCCCCAGCCTGGAGAAAATTTATCCCTGAAATCAAAAGCGGTGCTTTGCTCGCCCCGCACAAAAGCCGCGCCATTCTTATACTGAAAGCCCGCCTCAATCACATCCTGCAAAAACCCCGCCGCTTCGATGTATTCCATGCTTTGCGGCAAGAGGCTCTCGCCAATCGAGAAACGCGGAAAGGTTTCTTTTTCAATGATCAGTACCTGACGGCCTTGCTTACGTAATAAGCCTGCCGCCACCGAGCCGGAAGGGCCAGCGCCGATAATGAGTATTTCTGTGTGTTCTATGCGCATTTCATTTCTCTTTTGTATTTTGTTTTGTAGGGCGGGTGAAACCCGCGAGCGATGCTTAAAAATAAGTGGGTTTCACCCCATACGCGCTAAGCAAAGTCAAAAAGATCTTTTTAGTGCCTTCGGCACGTTGATTTAGGTGCGGGCGTCCCGCTGGACCTTCCTTTCTTGTGTGGCCAAGAAACGAAGCCAAGCCACAAACTCAAAGCACGAAGGCCCCTACGCTGCGGACAATCGAGTCGGCGGCAGGCGGGATCGGCTCGTTCCTCGCTCCCTGGCCGAAACCCCGCCCCGCTTGTTCCTCGCTTCGGCGTGTTTCAAGGGGAGATTTAAGCCCCGTGCCACGAGCTGTGATACGAATCCTCATTGCGGGGTTTTAAAACATTCAAAACCTAAAAGACAACTGAACTCAAGCCATGTTTTCCTCCGTGAAACTCCGTGCTCTCTGTGACCTCTGTGTTTCAAGATTTGGGTTTGGCTGAGTAACATCAATTATTAATGAATAAACTGCCCTGCTCTTAAAATGCCGATTAGGCCGACGATGATCCAGAATCCATTCAGTAGCGTGTAAGCAGAATCGCGTTTTAGTGCCGAGCACCATGCCAGCATGATGGCGTCGACGGTGTTTAGGCTCCAGACAAACATAAACGGGCTGGCTGGGCCTAACCAGCTGACAAGGCTGAAGCTAAAGATACGCATCAGCACGCCGACCATCTCGATAGTGCGCAGGTGTTTGAAAATAAATAGATTAATAGTTGGGATCATTTTTCTGACGTAGTAAGTGGCATAAATGCCGGAGTGAGAAGCCAAGAAAGCCCGATGCCCAGCAGCATGGTCAGGCCAAAAGCGTGTAGGGCGGGGGTGGCAGATAGCGCCAGCAGACCAAAGGCGAGCAGGGTGGAGGCGGCCGCCAGGGTGACTGATAAAAATGGCCTTGTTTCATGGCGATCAGGATTTTCGAGCAGGAAAATTCCATAATCCACGCCCATGCCTAAAATCAGCAGCAGCGCCAGAATATTGAATAATTGCAGGGGCTGGCCCAGTAGCGCAAGGAGGGCTAAGGCTAGGCCGCTGGCGAGCAAGGTGGGCAAAAGCGCCCGCCAAGCTTGCCTACCAAAGCGGTAGCTGAGTGCGGCAAAAACCAGCAGGTAGCTGAGTGCTATCACCCATGCCATCAGTACCCGATAGCGCCCCATTACGGTGGAAACTTCAGCTACTTTATCTACCCAGCGCACGCCCGCCACGCTAGGGGCCATTGCAGCCAGCTCTGCCAGTTGCTCGGGTTTATTTACGCCACGCAGTAGCATCACGCTGGCGTAGCCGTTTTCAAAACGCCCCAGCCACTGATGACGTAAAGGCTCTGAAACGGGGGCTGCCAGCCAGTCTGCAATCATTAGCGGTGCGGCGGATTTAAGTGCTGGCGTAAGCGATTCGTCCAGCGCCATGCTGGCCTTGGCTAGTACGCCTTGCTCGCCAAATACCACGCGCGCTACCAAGGCTTGATTTTCTGCCTGCTGTGCTAAGGAGGGCGCCCAATCGCTGATCGCCTGATAGCCGCTGAGACTGCCTTTTGCAATAAGGGGCGCGAGCTTTGCTTTTAGCACTTCTTCCTGCTGCAAGACGGCCTCGATGCTTGCGCCGCGAATTAAATAAAATTGCGCCGGGCTGGGCAGATCGAGCAATTTGCTTACTTTGATTTGCTGGGCAATCAGTGCGGGGGGCGAGCTTTGCAAGAGGCGCACATCGTCATTGCTTTTGATGGATAAGCCTCCCCAAAGCAAGGTGATCGCCACGATTAAGCTAAATATCAGCGTTAAACGGTTGCGCCCTACACTGGGCCAGAGCCTGCGACGACTGCCTATCCACAACGACAAGCGGGTGTGATTCATTTCCCCCTTGTCAAAGAGTGGGAACCACCACATTACGGTTACAAAAGCGGCCAAGAGGCCCGTGGCGGAGAAAACGGCGATTTGCCGCAATCCAGGAAAAGGCGTGAGCGCCAGCAGCAAATAGCCGATGGCGGTGGTGAGCATCGCCAGCCACATCACTGGCGCTTGCGTTTTGAGCATGGCCCAGCGTTCTGCCGCAGGGCGACCCTGGCGGCTACTGAAATAATTGCTGCCGTAATTTTCGGCTACGCCAACCAAGCTGGCCCCAAACACGAGGGTAATTAAATGCAGGCGGCCAAATAATAGCGTGCATACCGAAATCGCAGCGAGCAGGCCAATGGCAATTGATATGGTCACTAAAATACGCGGGCGGATGGCGCTAAAGGCAAAGACGGTGAGCAGCACAATGCCGATCATTGAGCCGATACCAATGGTGTGCACCTCACGCTCGGCCTGACTAGCGGCGGCTGCTGCGTGCAAGGGGACGCCAACGCTTAAAACCTGCACCTTAGGCTGGGTCTTGATTGCGGCGGCTTTGGCCGCATCCAATACCGGAATCAGTGCTTGCTGCGCCTTAATCGAAAACGCCGAGCCGCTTTGCTCTAGTGTCAGCAAAGCATAGTTTTCTTCTGTCGATTCTGCTGACGAAGTCCTGAGTGCTAAACGTCCATCCTTGATGCGTACCTTGCTCTCTGCCGCCCGCTCTCCTAGCCATGCGCCAAGTAAATTCAGCGGATCATCTTGCCATTCACCAAGGCGGGGCATGCCTATGCCGGGCTGATATAGGGCGGCAACGGCGCGCTGGGCGAGTTGATCGCTGCTGGTGTTTGCCAGCTGCTGGCGTTGTGTGGCGCTAAGCAGCTGATTGCGGTGCGGCGTAAAAAAGCTCAGCCATTCGCTTTCGTCCCCCATTGTGTAGCGCAGTGTGAGTGGCAGCTTGCTCTGTGCCAAGGATGCGGCGTAAGCATCGGCTGCGGCAGACGCGCTTTCCCAATCCTGCCCGCCGATCAATACCACCACACGTTTGGACGCCGAGTCGCTCAGTTGCCGCGTGGCATTTTGCACCGTTGGGTCGCGCTCATCCTGCGGCAGCATGGCGAGGATGTCGGTATCCAGCTGCAAATGCCCAGACCACAGATAAATATTGTGGCCGATAAAGGCAAGCACAATCACTAGCCAAATTTTGGCGAGTAGTCGAGTAGAGGCCTGATTACTCAAAGCGGGCACGCTCATCCAAGCTGATGGCATCGGTATTTTGGGCGGTAAAGCGTATCAAGGTCTGATCGTTATTGGCTTCGTCCAGCAAAATACGGCGCACAAACTGATCGCCGGATAACTCGATCTTGCTCATGATTTTGCCCAAGGTGGCTTGCTTGGGGGTGAGCGTCAGCTGCCACGATTTGCCGTTGACGCTGCCTTCAATCTTAAATAGTTCCCCCAGACTGCTGACATCGCCATTCATTAAAGAAAATAGCAGGCCATTAATCATTCGTACCGATGGCTCTTTGCTAGCACTCAGGCGAAACGCCACTGCGCCATCTTGCTTGGCCACAATCTCGTCACGGCTCAGCTTCAGCGTGCTGGCAAAAGGTGTTTTAGTGCGCCAAAGCACCCCCATATCGCGCGCAGCCAGAAAATCCCCTCGGGAAATCAAGGGCTTTTTAAAGCCGCTAACCTGTTTATTCTGCTCAAATTCACCGCGTAAAGCATCCGGCTGAGCAAGGCGCTCTTTAACGCTGCTGGCTAGGTCTGCGGCATGGCTGCTGATGGTGATGAGGCTAAATAGAGCAGTAGCAAGGTAGTGCTTGATGCTGATCTTCATTGTGGCTCCTCCACCCCAAGTCGCTCCCACAGAATGGCTGGGCAAACATATTGCATTTCGCCGGTGCTCATTTCCACCGCCACCTGAATGGTGTGGGCTTGATTGATT
This sequence comes from Iodobacter arcticus, assembly GCF_042664895.1. Classification (NCBI taxonomy): domain Bacteria; kingdom Pseudomonadati; phylum Pseudomonadota; class Betaproteobacteria; order Neisseriales; family Chitinibacteraceae; genus Iodobacter; species Iodobacter arcticus. The sequence continues at coordinate 51,469 of NZ_JBHTBQ010000046.1, read as the reverse complement.
TTCTGGCCAGTGATGGTGTCTTTAATCAGGTAGTTGATTTTTAAACGGCTTTCCCACTCGACAATTTCAGCACGCACGATGAGTTGCTGGCCAAAGCTGGCAGGTTTTACATATTTAAGCCGCATATCCACAATCGGCCACGCGTAGCCGGATTCTTTCATTTGCGGGTAATCGTAATTAAATTGGCTCAGCAGGGCGCAGCGGGCGATTTCCAAGTATTTGGCGTAATGGCCGTGCCAGACGATATTCATTGGGTCCAGATCATGAAAAGCTGGGCTGAGTGCAATTTCGATACTGAGGTGAGGATGAGTTGGCTTAGTCGGCATAGAGCACCCAAGCTTCTGCACGAATATTCAATATCAAGGCTTGCAGCTCTTTATCTAAAGCGCGGTCTTCCACCAGTAGCGGGATGCGGTCTTCTAGATCGGCCTGCATGGCGGCGAGCGCTTCTGGTAGTTGCAAGTTTGGATCGATACGGCGGCGCAGGGCAATACCTTGGCGGGCGGCAATTAGCATCGCGGCGACCACTTGCTCGGTGAGCTCGAGCACACGTAAGGCATCGCGCGCTGCAATCGTGCCCATGCTGACTTTATCCTGATTGTGGCACTCGGTAGAGCGGCTAAATACCGAGGCAGGCATGGTTTGCTTCAGCGCTTCGGCTGTCCATGCCGATACGCTGATTTGTAGCGCTTTTAAGCCATGATTAATCGCCGCACGCGGGCCGGTGCAGCCAGATAAATTGGATGGCAGGCCGTGATTGAAGCGGGTATCGACAAGGAGTGCCAGTTGGCGATCGAGTAAATCGGCCAGATTAGCCACGGTGTTTTTTAGGCTATCCATGGCAAAGGCGATATGCCCGCCGTAGAAATGCCCGCCGTGTAAAACGCGTTCGTTTTCGGCATCGATAATCGGATTATCGTTGGCGCTGTTTAGCTCGTTTTCGATCAGTGTTCTAAAAAACGGCAGCGCGTCTTCGAGCACGCCAATCACATGTGGGGCGCAACGCAGGGAGTAGCGGTCTTGTAAGCGCTCGTCATTGCGGCTGGGCTGCGGGCTGGCTAAATCATTGCGAATACGGGCCGCCACGGCTTGCTGACCGGCGTGCGGTTTAACGGCAAACAGCGTTTCATCAAAATGGTTGGCATTGCCTGCGCTGGCGACGACATTCATGGCCGTGAGTCTGGCAGAGAGCTTGCACAGGTAATCGGCACGCTGCCAAGCAAGGCAGGCCAGAGCGGTCATCACCGCTGTGCCATTCATCATGGCAAGGCCTTCTTTGGGGCGTAGGCGCAGCGGCTGGATGTTTAGCTCGGTAAATACATCGCTGGCATTGCGGCGCTCACCGCGATACATCACTTCCCGTTCGCCACAAAGCACGGCGGCCACATAAGACAGGGGCGTTAAATCACCACTGGCACCCACCGAGCCCTCCGCTGGGATGAGCGGCAGGATATCGTGCTTGAGCAGTATTTCTAGCTGATCGAGCAGAGCAATACTCACGCCCGACATGCCTTGGGATAAAGACGCCAGCCGAGTCGCAACCACCGCGCGGCTTTCTTCTGGCGTTAAAAAGCGCCCGGCACCACAGCCGTGATAGGTGTAAAGATGATGCGGTAGTTCGGCGATTAGCTCGGGTGGAATAACGACGGTGCAAGAATCGCCATAACCGGTGGTGACGCCATAAATCACGCCGTCTTCACGCAATAGGCGGTCTAGGAAATCAGCACCTTTTTGAATGCGCTGGCGAAATTCTGGCGCGGCTGACAGCTGGGCGGATGATGTTTGCTGGGAAATCGCGACAATGTCTTCGATGCATAATCGTGTGCCATCAAAGGTGATAGCAGGCTTAGTGTTTGTCATGTGTTTGATCCCAGAAGGCAAAAAAGTTAAACCAGTCGTAGGGCGAGCGTTTGAGCAGCGCGGTGATCGCGAGTGCGTATTGCGCTGCATAGCCCGCCATGGCGTTGGTGCGCTGGCCGCGCGGCAAAATCACACGGCTGGCCAAGGTTTCAAAATGGATGCTATAGCCGCGCCCTTCATGGATGCAGCCCAGCAAATAGAGCGGGCATTTCAAAAGGCTGGCCAAGATATAGGGGCCAACCGGAAAAGGCGCGCTATGGCCTAAAAAATCAGCGTGTACGGTCTGGCTAGCAAACACCGGAATACGGTCGCCAGCAATGACCACGTATTCACCCGCAGCAATTTTTTCTGATAGCAAGACAGCGGTTGCGGGGCCGACTTCGGAGACTTCGATGAGCTGTAAGTCGTTATCAGGATTGAGCCGCTTTAAAAGCTGATTAAATTGTTTGGCGTGGCGGGTGTGCACCAAGATATTGAGGCGAATCTGCCCCCTTTCCTCAGCCATCGCGCGGCATAGCTCAAGGCAACCTAAGTGGGCGGTGACAATAATGCCGCCTAAACCCTGCTCTGCGGCGGTATAAAACGCTTCGCGGCCTTCGGTTTTGACATTGCTGAACTGATAGCGCCCAGAAACGGCCAGCAGCTTATCCAGCATGGTTTCGGCAAAGAGTGCGAGGTGTTTTAAACTGTCCCGCCACGACGGGGTATGGCCTAGCGCACCGGTTGCGGCCTCGATACGTTGCAAGTATTGCATCGAGGCGTGGCGTAAGGCGGGGCGGCAGGCCCATTGCACGGTAATCACCGGATAAAGGCAAAGCCGGAACGGCCAGCGGCCCAAGAGCTTATGCACCCAAAAAAGCAGCCAGATGCCTGCGATAAAGGTGTTTTCTCCGATGTCTGCCCAGTGTTGTGGTTTACTCATACGCGGAAACCTCCCTCGTAATGAGCGCCGCAATATTGCCTTGGGAGCGCTGCGGTGTTTTCACGAGGGTAGGCCCAATGCTGCTGTGGTTTTGCTAAGGGTTGAGAAGGTTGGCTCACGAGGAAAGCTTTCTCCAGATGAGTAAGGGCGAGCGCAGCAACATTCCAACAAACAGCCTAGCGTGCATGCGCGAGATCAGCACATTATCGAGCAGGGCTTTAAAGTGGGAAACGCCATCGCTTGGGTAGGTCACCTTGGTTGGTTGGTTGATAATGGGCATGCCGCGCCAGTACAGACGCACCGCAATATCAATATCAAAATCCATGCGTTTGCCGATATTGCGGCTATTAAACAGGGCAATGGTGGGGGCAAGCGGGTAGATGCGAAAGCCGCACATCGAGTCTTTAATCGCCAGTGAAAGGGTGTTAATCCATACCCAGATATGGGTGGCATAACGGCCATAGAGGCGCACTTTGGGTACGCTTTCATCGTAAATAGGACAGCCGCAAATCAAGGCGCGGGTGTTTTGCGCCGCCAGAGAAATAAAGGCGGGAATATCAGCGGTATTGTGCTGTCCATCGGCGTCGATTTGTAAGGCATGGCTGTAGCCCATGTCGAGCGCACAGCGCAGGCCCGCCACCATTGCACCACCCTTGCCTTGGTTTTGCAGTAGCCGTACAAGGGTCACGCTGTGCTCAAGCTCTGTGTCTAGTTGATCTAATACAGCGGCGCAATCGGCATTGCTGCCATCGTCAACCAAAATACAGTGCAGATCATGGCCGCGCACGGCATGCACAACCGCGCTGATGGCTTCGCCATGGTTATAAACAGGAATCACCACGCAGATTTTCATAAGGTCGGTCCTCATAGGGGGCCGCCCAATACAATGCGTCCGCTGGCATGCGTGCCCACGGCGGATACAAATTTAAATGTCAGCGTGGTCTCTTCGCCTTTATTGAGGGTTTTAAGCTCCAGCTGAATTTGGCTATTTGGAAGAATGACCTGCTGAAACTTCAGCACTTCCATACGTAAAAATTGCGCAGGCAGCTCAAAGAGCTCACGCGCTAAGCAGAGAGCCCAATCCACCTGTGCCACGCCAGGCAAGATAGGTGCACTCGTAAAATGCCCGTCAAAGAAGGGCGAGCTGGCGCTGACATCAATCGTTAGTTGCGCGGCATCTTTGCTGCGCTCGATCAGGCGCGCTTCGGGGCGGCGTGGGTCGAACAGGGCGAGTAGTGCGGCATGGGTGGTTTTGCTCTGTGCATTGCTAGGCATTGCCCAGATATAGCGAAAGCGGCGCGGCAAGGCGCTGGCATCGGTTGAATCTGCCAAGGCATCGCGTAAGGCTTGATTCAGTGCCCGCTTGCCTTGCTTATCCACTAAGCGCCAGCCTGCTTCATTGGGGCAGGCAACTACAGCAAGAGAAAGTCGAGAGCCAGCTAGGGCAATCAGGCGCACTTCATTCAGTAGCTGCGTGGCTAGCAGGGCCTGCTCCATGGCGCTAAGTGAAATTCGTTTTTCTTCAATCTTAATAATGCGATCACTACGCCCGAGTAGCTCAAAGCCATGTGGGGTAAGTAATACGCGATCGCTGCTGGCTTGCCATGCGTCATCGTTCAGATGGGGCGAGCGTAAATAGAGGATGTCGTCCTCTACGCGGATGGCAATGCCGGGTAGCGTTCTCCACGCGGTTTGATGATCTTGCTGGCGCTGCCGCCATGCAATGCCGCCGGTTTCCGAGCTGCCATAGACTTCAATCGGCGCGCTGCCTAGCAAGGTGCGGCAAGCAGGCAGGGCCTCAACTGGCAAAGGGCCACCCGAAGAAAATACCGCGAGTAAGGATTGGGACTGCCAATCGAGTTGCTCCGGCAGGCGCTTTAAATGGGCTGGGCTGGCAATCAGGATGGCGGGGGCGGGCGAGCAGACACTTAGCGCGGCGGCAATGTCTTCAGGGAAAGCCAGTCTTGCCGTATCAAACATGCGCCCGGCCGATAGTGGCCATAGAATGCGAAATAAGAGGCCATAAATATGCTGATGAGATACCGTCGCCAGCACGTTTGCCCCAGCGCATTGCTTGCCAAAGCAGGCTTCAAGCGCGGCTACTTCGCTGACAAGTTGAGATAGTTTTTTAGGAATAGCGCAGGGCTCGCCGCTGCTGCCCGAGGTATATACCACCAGCATCACCGCATTGAGATCAAGTGTTTGCCAGCCGTTTGCCTGAGCGGGAGTGGCAGAGATGGGTGAGAGCGCGGCAGGCACATCACCGGCAAAGCCATCCACCACTTCTTGTAACTTTTGCAAAGTAGCGGGCAGGGCGTCGCTAGGCAGGTAAACACATTTACCGGCATGCCAAGCGCCTAATAGCGCTGCTGCAAAGGTGGCGCTATCGTTAAAATACAGCGCAAAGCGTGTACCGCTGTGTTGACTAAATGCCTGCTGCCAGCGAGCGACTTCCTTGCTAAAGCAGGCGTAATCAATGATTTGCGCTGCGTTTTTTGCGACAGGATAGGTAGATGCTCTGCTGCTACGCAGCAGGTGATCCAGTGAAATAAAATCAGTCATAAGCCGCTCTAACTCGCTGCCTGATGATCCATTCCCCCAGAAAGAGCACGCCCATCAAAATATAGGCGATCAATCCGTTGTATAGAGCCCAGGCCGCATCCGACCAAAGCGCGGTAATCAAGGCCGCGCAGCCGTTAAAAATAAAAAAACCACACCAAACTTGCGTCACTCGACGCGTATAGCGCACACCGCTGGCGGGTAGATCAGGTTCGCGTAATCGGGCCAGACGCTCAATGGCGCTGGGCGGATAGGCGAGTGTTAGGGCAAAGGCTGCGCAGAGTACGGCATTGACCAAAACAGGGTAAAGCTTAAGCGGCAAGAGCTGATTACTCGTAAAACTCAGCCCAGCCAGCAAGGCCGCACCCGCAGCGGCAATTAGCCAGATTTTTTCTTTTGTAAGCAAGGCGCGTGTCAGTGCAATGGCAAGCAGGAGTAATGCCAGCCATTTTGGCTCGAAATGGCCCAGACCAAAGTAAATCAGCGCAGGGTAAGCGAGGGTAATGATTCCTAACAGGAGACCACGCATTTTAAGCTGCAGATTTTTCTTGTATCAGCTCATAAAGTGCATCAACCACATCTTGCAAGGTACGCACGGCTTTAAACGCATCGGGATGTAAGCGTTTACCGGCAATGGGTTTAAGTTTGACGATCAGATCAACCGCATCGATGCTGTCGATATCTAAATCTTCGTACAGGCGTGCTTCAGGGGTGATTTTGCTGGCTTCGGTATCAAAAGTTTCTTGCAAAATAGTACTAAGACGTTCGAACATTTCTTGCTTGGTCATGGGTATTCCTTGCTACACACTGGTGTACTTGTTAGTTACTACGGCTGGTTACCGCCGCTATTCACCGATGTGCTGGTTAGTTGCTGCGTGCCGATGAAACAAAGGCGGCTAATGCTTGCACGCTGGCAAAATGCGCACGGGTTTCGCTTGAATCGGCTGATAGGCTCACACCATAACTTTTCTGCAGCGCTAAGCCCAGCTCTAAGGCATCAATCGAATCTAAGCCAAGGCCATCGACAAACAGCGGTGCGCTAGCGTCGATATCATCTGGGCTGAGGTCTTCAAGATTGAGGGAAGAGATAATCAGTTGTTTAATTTCTTGTTCAAGCGCCAACATGGGCGGTGTTCTCCGGTAAAAAATAGTCATGCAAATATTGAGTGAGTTGACGAGCGGCAAGGGCTGTTTCGCCTCCTGCCTGCTCTAAAAAGGGAGCAACGGCAATATCGTCCCCAATCTCCAGCGTAAAAATCATACGGCTAGCGGGTACTTTCCACCAAGGCAAGCCTTTGGTGAGGCTGAGTGGCTGGCAACGTATGGTGACGGGAGTGATATCACATTGGCCACGCAAGGCAATATTGGCCGCGCCTCGCTGTAGCTTCATTGTGCCATCTGTGGCGGTGCGCGTGCCTTCGGGGAAAATAATCAAATTATTACCCGCACGCACGGAAGCAATGCAATCGTTGATGAGTTGCGAACCGGAATTATTGCAAATATAAGCCGTGCCCTTGATCGGGCCTCGGGTAAAGGGGTTCTGGGCTAAGCCTGCTTTGACCACACAATCGGCGTTTTTAACTAGGGAAATTAAAAATACCACGTCGATTAAAGTGGGGTGATTGGCCAGAATCAGCAGGCCTGGGCGCTGTAGTTTTTCCAGATCGGCGATGGAATAACGCAAAATGCCCAGTACGCGCATTAACTCGATAAAGATTTTGAATGCGTAATGAATCGTCAGCCGAGCAAGCCGCGTTTTTTGTGTTCGGCAGCGCACGAATAGATGCAAAAGGGGAAAGAAAACCAAGCCCAGCATCAGCCCGCCTAGGCCAAAAGCCGAGAAAGCGAGCGCTGTAGCAAGAATGCGCCAGTTTCTTTCCAGTGCATTAAGCATTGTTTTGCCAGACCCAAGTCCGCGTGCCCACGGTGTGTTGATACTCGCGCTGTCCGGACAGCAAAAAATGCAGCGCGGCGATACTGCTGGGCAGATTGTTGTGGCTGGTTTCTTCGCTCGCTCTGCTACTCAGGCTAAATCCTTGCTTTGAGCGGATGAGCTGGCAGGCAAAGGCGTGCGCAAATTCAGGCTCATCAGTAAAAACATGATGGGGAGATGGCAAAGGCTCGTCGTAATAAACCAGCAACACGCTGCTTGCGCCATCGGCTAGCAGTGCAATGGCTTCGATGAAGGCAGCTTCGATGGTTTCCTGGCCTGCGGCAATCGCGGTATAGCTGGCGGTATCTTTGCGGGCAATTGAAAATAAAGCAGAAATAGCATTATGCACCGACATACTAAATGCCGTCGGGGAAAGCGCATTGCCTTGCGCTAATTGATTGAGTTGTTCAACAGATTGGGCGATATCGCCATAGCGGGATGCAAAAATGACAGGGCATTGCGCCACTTCATCGCTGGCCCAATAAGCCACTTGCAAGGCCATTTTGCCTAAGCGGCCGACGCGGCGGCGCAGCATCACAGGCATTTCACTTAAGCGGGGTGTTTCATCTTCGAAATGAAAATCCGGAGCCTTTAGCCAGCTTAGCCATGATGCTTGCTCATGCAGGCCAGGCGCCCATGCTGCCCATTTGGCAATCTGAAATTGAATCATTATTCCAATCGTCTGGCTTGTTTTATGAATAGCGAATGGAATGAATTAAATAACTCGTGAATCCATCGTTTTAATAAGTGCAATAGAGTAAAACTAGGATGCGAGGATAGCAGAGCAGTCAGTTGAAAGAAAGCGTTTTGCCCGATTGGCATATCATTTGAATGCTGAATTTTATATAGCAGGCGTATTTTTACACTTGAGAAAAACGGCTTGCTTATGGTTTATCCCCTGCCGATCTGGGACAATGGCGGCTTACTACCCGTTGAATAGCGTTGAGATGGCTAGAAAAGACGCAGAAACGGGTAAGGCTGAGTTACTTATACTGAAGTTTAGTGATCTTAAAGGTGCGGCTATGAGCGTCAATATCTCCCCAGTCCAAGAAATTATTGAAGAATTACGCGCCGGGCGCATGGTGGTACTGGTTGACGAAGAAGATAGAGAAAACGAAGGCGATCTGGTGCTGGCCGCAGACTTTGTGACACCAGAAGCGATTAACTTTATGGCCAAGCATGGGCGCGGCCTGATTTGTCTGACGCTCAATGCCGAGCGCTGTGCTCATTTGGGCCTTGCGCCTATGGTTCGCGCCAATGGATCGAGCTTTGGAACTAACTTTACCGCTTCGATTGAAGCGGCGGTTGGGGTTACGACCGGCATTTCTGCGCATGATCGCGCTTTAACTATTAAAAAAGCCATCGCTTTTGATTCTAAAGCCAGCGATATTGTGCAGCCAGGGCATGTGTTTCCGATTATGGCGCAACCAGGCGGGGTGTTGGTTAGAGCAGGGCATACCGAAGCGGGCTGTGATCTGGCCGCGCTGGCCGGTGTAACGCCTGCCAGCGTGATCTGCGAGATCATGAATGACGACGGTACAATGGCCCGTTTGCCTGAACTTTTAGTATTTGCTGAACAGCATCAGCTAAAAATTGGTACTATCGCCGACCTGATTCATTATCGCAGCCGTACCGAGACCCTTGTGGAGTGCGCAGGGCGTCGCACGATTACTACGTTTGCAGGTGAATTTGAGCTGGCGGTTTATCGCGATAAGCTCACATCAGCCAGCCATTTGGCGCTGATTAAGGGCAAGCCAAGCGCCGACACCGAAACACTGGTGCGTGTGCACGAACCTTTATCAGTGATCGATTGGATGGATTTAGGTCAGACTGGGCACTCGTGGGATGTGAAGTCTTCTTTGGAGGCGATTGCCAAAGCGGGCTGTGGCGTGATGGTGCTCTTGCACCGAAGCGAGGATGGCAATGATTTATTGGCTCGCGCCTTGCCGGAATTAGGCTTAAATGAAAATAAGAAATGGGATTTGCGCACCTATGGTATTGGTGCACAAATGCTAAAAGACTTAGGTGTGGGTAAAATGCGCCTATTGTCGCCAGAGCGCCGTATCCCAAGCATGACGGGCTTTGGTTTGGAAATTACTGGCTTTGAACTATCTCAAGGAAAAAAATAATGAGCGTCGCTGCAAATATTCCTTTTATTGCACCTAATCTTGCTGGCAATGGTTTACGGATCGGCATCGTAATGAGCCGCTTTAATACACCGGTTTGCGAAGGTTTACGCGATGCTTGCGTTGCAGAGCTGAAAACACTGGGCGTGGCTGAGCAAGATATGCTGATCACCACCGTACCGGGCGCTTTGGAAATCCCTCTGGTTTTGGCTGCGATGGCCGAATCAGATCGCTTTGATGCATTGATTGCTTTGGGTGCAGTGATTCGAGGCGAAACCTATCATTTTGAGCTGGTTGCCAATGAATCAGGCGCCGGTGTAAGCCGTATTGGACTTGATTACGGTATTGTTGTGGCAAACGCCATATTAACCACTGAAAACGACGAACAAGCAGAAGTGCGTGTGCTCGAAAAAGGCACAGATGCAGCGCGTGTCGCCGTAGAAACAGCGAATTTATTAAAGGCATTACAAGCATGACCGAAGAAGTAGCAAAACCAAAATCAGCCCGTCGCCGCTCACGCGAATTTGCCGTACAAGGCATTTATCAATGGCTGTTGGCTGGTGATAATGTAGGCAATATTGAAGCCTTCTTGCGTGAAAGCAATACCAGCTTTGCCCGTGCTGACGAAAAACTATTCCGTTCTATCCTGTTTGGTGCAATCAAGGATATGAAATCCTTGCAAGATGCATTGGCTCCGCATGTAGATCGCCCAATGCATGAAGTCAGCATGGTGGAAGCATCGGTATTGTGTGTGGCTGCCTATGAAATTATCTCTATGCCAGAAACACCATACCCGGTGATTATCAATGAAGCGATTGAGTTGGCCAAAACCTTTGGCGGCTTGGATGGTCATAAATTTGTTAATGGCGTGCTGGATAAATTAGCGGCGCTGGTGCGTAGCGAAGAAGTGAGTGCAGGACGCGCTAAACGTCATGGTTAATGAGGTTTAGTTTGATAAAAAGACGGGCCTAGCCCGTCTTTTTTTGCTTACAATTATTGAAAATACACGCTCTGTATTGCGCCTTATCTATCTTGTGGATTTGAAAACGCTTTGAACGAATTCGATCTGATTGCTCATTATTTCAAACGCCCCGCCAAAAATGCCGATTTAGGTGTGGGGGATGATGCAGCCCTGATTTCTGTCGCCGCAGGTCATCAGCTGGCGATTTCTGCCGATATGCTGGTGGAAGGAAGGCATTTCTTCCCCGATGCTGATCCCGAGCGCTTGGGGCGTAAAGTGCTGGCGGTTAATTTGTCTGATCTTGCTGCGATGGGTGCAACGCCTAGCTGGTTTACGCTATCGCTGGCGCTGCCTAAAATCGACGAGACTTGGTTGGCGGCATTTAGCCGAGGCTTACTGGCGATGGCCGATGAATATGATATCTCGCTGATCGGGGGTGATACGACCCGAGGCCCGCTGACTATTGCGATTCAAATTGCCGGAAGCTTGCCTCGTGGTCAGGCCTTGCTTAGAAGCGGAGCAAGGCTGGGGGATGAAATCTGGGTGTCTGGTCCCTTGGGGGCGGGCGCAGCGGCGGTGATGCATCGTACTGGGCGTATTAAGCTGGTAGACGAGCTTGCTAAGCGCTGCGATTTGCGTCTGGATCTACCCACCCCCCGTATTGCGCTAGGCCAGCGTTTACGCGGCATCGCCAGCGCCGCGCTGGATATCTCTGATGGCTTATTGGCTGATTTGCGGCATATTTGTGAGCAATCGGCTTGTGGTGCTGAGGTGTGGCTAGAAACGGTGCCTTTTGCTGAGGACCTTCATGCCTTGCCCGAGTCGCTGCGCCAAGAAGCATTTTTGGCTGGGGGGGATGATTATGAGCTGTGTTTTACGGCTTCACCCGATCAGCATAAGGCGATTATTTCCCTAGGGGTCGAGCTCAATTTAGGGCTTACTTGCGTTGGCAAAATAATTCCCGGCCATACCGTGCAATTACTTGATGCTAATAAGCAGCCTTTACCCATTACTTTTCATGGATTTGATCATTTCGCCTATGAGTCATAAACAAGCCCCTTTAGTGCGCCCAACATGGCGTTTCTTACTCGTTCATCCTGCGCATTTTATTGCCTTTGGCTTTGGTAGTGGTTTAGCTAAAAAAGCACCTGGCACGTTTGGTACGCTCGCAGCCTTGCCGATCTACGCCATTTTGATGCAATGGCTTTCTCCTTTAGCGATTGCGTGGTTTTGTCTGCCCGTGTTTGTGATCGGCTGCTGGGCGAGTGAAGTAACAGGTAAAACGCTGGGTGTGCACGATTATGGCGGCATTGTGATCGATGAGATTGTGGCGATGTGGCTGGTACTGCTCTTTGTGCCGGTGAGCGCTGTTGGCTGGGGGCTAGCGTTTGCGATGTTCCGTTTCTTTGATATCTTAAAGCCTTGGCCCATTTGCTGGTTTGATTTGCGGGTGCCTGGCGGCATAGGCGTGATGATTGACGATATCCTTGCTGCGGCATATGCCATTTTAGCTTTGCTGGCGATTCAGCACTTTTATCCTCTGTAAATTTCTATTAAATAAAAAAACGCCCAGTTGGGCGTTTTTTTATGGGCTATTTTAAAGTAAATTATTTTGTTCTATGCAAACCTTTGCTAATTAAAGCAAGAATGCCAAGGCTGATTAAGATATAAGTTTCCGGTTCTGGAGCAGAGCCATGCTGCCTGTTTGTATTTGGATTGCTGAATTTGGGTGTGGTGGCATTGAGCGCCGTATCTATTGCCCTTAATTGCTGCCAATTTGCTATTTTGGTGGTTTTTTCTTTTTTAAGGAATGGAAGGCGCGGCTGTGAAAACTCAATAAAATGATCGCCCTTTTGTACCACTGGATTCATTTTGTTAAATTCTTCAGTGTGTTTTATTTCAAGCAAGCTAGCGTGTGTAAAGCTTGTGATGAATAAGCTAAATACAATGTATTTTACTAATCGTGCATATTTCATTTCGTGCTCCTTGGTTGCCAATGTTTGCGTGGCAGGAGCTATTTCAGCTTAAAACAAAACAGTAATCAAATTGTTTCTTGTTGGTCAAAAGTTCTTTGGTATTAGAGATAATTGGAGTAGAAAAGTGAGGTTTTGCTCAGTTTTACCTAAAATTAGGGCGTAAAACTTAAAAAACAGGTCGCTCATCGCAATGTGATGCCATGTATCGTTTTTTTTGCGTGGTTAATAAAAGCCGTAAGTGCTCTTTTTAAATACAAGCCAAGCTTGCTTTCCAGGGATAAGGGGAGGATTGGTATTAGCTAAAAATAAGTGCCAGTGATTCAACTCATAACAAAGAGCTTGTGTGTTTGTTAACTAAATCTGAACGGTAGCAAGTACTTAGCAGTAGCTTGCTCAGCGTAAGCGGGTTTTTAACAGGCAGGGCTTTTACGGCTAAAGTTGCTCCCACGAAGGGAATTGATATGCTGTTGTTGAAGCGGCTAGGTTTGCCATGGTGAATGAGCATCGGCTGCTGTTTGGAAGGATGCACCAAGTCAGTAGAGCCAGCTTGCCAAACTGTGCCTTTATTTACTCTTAGCGGCGCAGGCCCTTCTTTAAAAAGAATTATTGGGGCAGTTATTGCGTCGAATAAATGACAAACTGGGCCACGCGGCTAAGCGGCGTTGCGGCATCAAAGCGAAAATCAACATAGTTAGCGTCATCCGCTGCAAGTGTCTGCTCAACTTTTTGGCTGCGGCCGAGCTCATTGCCTTTTTCATCCAGTGCACGTAATTGCAATTTGCCATTAAATGCTTGCTCACTTAGTACATAAACTTTTAAGCCCTTTTGGCCATCGGCATTTTTTTCTTGTAGTACTGCGCGCTCTGCTTTTAATTGCTTGCTTTTTGCACTTTCGCTCAATTGAATTTTGAAGTCGGCTTCTACGAAATCAACACCTTGCGCCATTCCTTTCATTACCCCGCCTACGCCTTGCGTAATGCTTCGTGCGGCATCTTTGCCATCCTTCTGGAGCGCATCACCAAGGCCTTTTGCCATGGCCGCTTTATCTTCAACCAGCTCGGCCCCTTTGCTATGTTGCTCTTTTAATTCCTCTTCACGGCTCTGGCCGCAAGCGCTAAGTAACAGGCCTAGGGTAAGCGCTGCCAAAATACGATTTTTCATTCTTTATTCTCCAAATTACTGAGTATTGCCGGGCATTAAAGGGCTTTCTTTTTGAAATTACAATCGTTTTTTTTATAACTAGGTGTTATTCATTATAAGTAATTGTTTATGCCCGAATAGGCTCCTATTCTGTCTGAGCCTGTTTTTTCTCAGTGATGAGAAAAATTTCTTTTAAAAACATAGCACTTTTGTGGTGGGGGCAAAGTGTAGTGTGGGGGCTGATACGGTCATGCTCTTGTTGTTTTTATGTCATCTAAGGGCGATGCAATGTTTACTGCTTATGCAAGATAAGAGTATTATTATTTAATGTTAAACATGTGTTTAGCTTTTTAAAGCCATTGTTCCGCCTTAAAAAAACACTCCCTTTTTCGTGCCCCTCATGTCTACTGTTATTCGTGCTTTACGTTTTTCTATTTGTCTTTTTTCGCCCTTGGTTATCGCTAGTGAGTTAACTCCCGCCCAGCTCCTTGCTCCAGATGCCTTGCAAAGGCAAGAGGATAGGGCGCGGGATTTAAATCAGACGCTTGCTCCTTTAGCGGCCACATTAAAGCCCGCAGATTTACCGCAAATCTCTACGGCGCTGCCCATTGAGCAGCCTTGCTTTGCACTTAATAAAATTAACATGCTGGCGCCGTCTACTCAGGCGGCGCTTCCTTCTTGGCTATTGCAGTCTTTAAATCAGCAGGTTTTTACACATTATCTTGGGCAATGTGCGGGTGTGCGTGGGTTGAGCCATATTGCTGCCGCAGCTGATGCAGAGTTATTGCGCCTTGGTTTGGCCACATCCCGTGTGGTGGTTCCGCCCCAAAATATGGGAAGTGGCGAGCTGAATTTGCAATTGCATCTGGGGCGAATCGCCGGGGTACGGATGCAAGATGGAGGGAAAGATGATACGCGCTGGGGCACTTGGGTAAATGCCTTTCCAAGCTGGCCCCTAATGAGTGCGGGTGATGTGCTGAATGTGCATGATCTGGAGCAAGGCGTAGAGCAAATGAATCGCTTGCCCAGCCAGCATGTTGTGACTCGCTTAGAGCCAGGAGCAGAGCCGGATACTAGCGTCGTTTTTATCGATCGCCAAAGTGGTGATTTATTGCAGCGCTTGCGCGGGGGATTAACGCTGGATAATAGTGGATCAGCGTCCTTGGGGCGCACGCAGTTGTCCAGTTATTTAGCCTTTGATAATGCACTGGGGCTGAATGATATTTTGAATCTGTCTTTTAATAGTAATGCTGAAAATCCAGATAACGATCATCAAAGCCAGTCTGTTTCGGCAAGCTACAGCATTCCCTGGGGCAACCATACTTTTTCCAGCACATACAGCAGTAGCAAATTCGCACAATGGGTGGCGGGTACGTCTACGCGCTTTTTATCCAGCGGCGAAAGCGAAAGCGCTGATTTGCGCTGGCAATATCAGCTGCTGCGTAGCAGCTCGGCGCGGTTTTCTGTGTCTACAGCGCTTAGCTCGCGTCGCTCAAATAGTTATTTAGATGATGTGGAGCTGCTGGTGCAGCGCCGCCGTACTACCCAGCAAGAGTTGGGTATGAATTATCGCCAGTTAATCGGCGCGGCAAGCTTTGATCTGGGTTTGAATTATAAAAGTGGCCGTGCTTGGTACGATGCAGAGGATGATTATCCCGCAGAAATGGCCAATGGTTTAACGCTGCGCCCAAGCATTACTACGCTGGATTTGGGCGTGGCGGTGCCTTTCCAGATTGCAGCCCAAGCCGTGCAATACAATTTTAATTTGCACGGGCAATCAACGCCGGATACCACGCTTTCTAATGAGCAAATCGCCATTGGCGGGCGGAGTAATGTGCGCGGTTTTGATGGTGATGCTGTCCTGATGGCAGAAAACGGCTACTACCTGCGTAATGAATTAAGCACC
Organism: Iodobacter arcticus; assembly: GCF_042664895.1. Lineage (NCBI taxonomy): Bacteria > Pseudomonadati > Pseudomonadota > Betaproteobacteria > Neisseriales > Chitinibacteraceae > Iodobacter > Iodobacter arcticus. Next base: position 36,086 of record NZ_JBHTBQ010000046.1, on the reverse strand, counting down.
TCCTTGCCGATGCCTGAAGGTCTGGGTTTACAGGCCTATTGGGGGCTGGATTATGGCCGGGTATGGGGCCCAAGTGATGTGATGCTTGCCGGAAATAAACTGGCAGGTACGGCTTTAGGTTTTCGTGGTCAGTGGAAAAAAGCGCAGTTTGATTTAAGCGTTGCCACGCCCTTGCTCCAGCCAGAAGGGATGGATGCCGCCCCTTGTATTTGGTACGGCTCTTTTACCTTGTCGTTTTAATTTCCTTAGTTTGAATCACAAGCCTGTGAATAACAGGCTTGTCAGTGCCACGCCTGTTGCTAGTGGCGTCTAAAGCATTTTAATTTTGAGCCCTACACCATGAATCAGAACCGTTACCGCCTTGTTTTTAATGCTCACCGTGGCTTATTAATGGCCGTTGCTGAAACATCTAACCGTCAGGGGAAATGTGCCAGTGGTGAAGGTGGGGCGGGCAAGATTGCTGTGCCGTTTAAACAAGTAAGAGGACTGCTCAAAGGCTGGCGCACAAGTTTAGCGCTCGCTTTGGCGCTTATGGGGCAAGCACATGCTCAAGATTTACCCCTTACACCCGCAGGCCCAGCGGGTGTGCGCCCGATTTTAGATGCAGCAGCCAATGGCGTGCCGATTGTGCATACTGCGCCGCCATCGGTGGGCGGGGTTTCACGCAATCAGTTTAAAGATTTTAATGTTAATAAAAATGGCCTGATTTTAAATAACAGCAATAGCAATGTTCAAACGCAATTAGGCGGCTGGATTACGGCCAACCCACAGCTGGGTATTACGCCTGCCCGAATTATTTTAAATGAAGTGGTGGGAACAAACGCCTCACAACTGCGCGGCACGATGGAAGTAGCGGGGCGGCGTGCAGATATTGTGATTGCTAATCCAAATGGTTTGCTTTGCGATGCTTGCGGGTTTATCAATACCAACCGTGTAACACTCACAACCGGTACGCCGCAGTTTGAGCAAGGGCGTTTGCAATCTTTAAATGTGAGCCAAGGCGTTATCACTATTGGCCAGTCTGGCCTCAATGGCAGCCAATTAAGCCAGCTCGATTTATTGGCGCGTGGCTTGGTATTAGAGGGTGAAGTTTGGGCGCAAAGCTTAAATAGCATTACCGGTGCTAATCAGGTTTTATATGGCACTTTGCAAAGCACTTCCTTAGGTGGATCAGGCGAAGCCCCGCGTTTTGCCGTGGATATCAAAAGCCTAGGGGGTATGTATGCCAATCAAGTGTATTTAGTCGCCACTGAGCAGGGCTTGGGGGTAAATAGCACAGGGCGGATTGCCGCACTGACCGGCACTTTGCAGCTCAGCAGCAATGGCGATATCACCTTAAAAGACAGCTATGCCAAGCAAGATTTATCCATTACAGGCAGCAAGCAGGTTTCATTAACAGGGCAAACACAATCTGAAGCGGCGCTTACCGTGCAGGCTGCTGGCAAGCTCGATCAGTCTGGTACGGTGAGCACGATAGGCACGGGCGCTTTGCTGCTTAATGCTGCCAGCTTAAATAATACCGGCTCGATTATTCAACAGGGCCAAGGGCCACTTACCTTGAGTATTGCCGGGGATGCTTTAAATAGTGGCTCCGTATATAGCGCCACTAATGTGAGCTTTACGGCAGGGCAATGGCAGGACCAAGGCGGGATATGGCAAGCGCAGGGCAAGCTGGATTTAAACGCGGGCAAAGTTAATCTTGCAGATACCCGTTTGAGCAGCGGTGCAGATACGGTATTGAATGCCGCTAGTTTAAATGCTGATCGCACGGTGTTGAGTAGTCTAGGCAAGCTAGATGCCAATGCTACAGGGCCATTGAGTGTGGCAAACAGCCAATGGCAAAGCCAGCAGACCAGCAAAATAAGCGCTAGTGAGATCTCCCTCGACCATAGCCAGCTGATTAGCCAGGGTGAATTAAATATTCAGGCTAATAAGCTGACAACTAGCCAAAGCAAAGTAGCCAGCAAGGGCTTACTAAGCGCAGAAGTAGGCGATTTAATCAGCAGTACAGGTGGGGATTGGCTGAGCGAGCAAAAGCTGCAGCTTAGCGCGGGTCGTATTATCAATAGCGGCAATATGCAATCACTAGACGTGAGCTTGCAATCTAAAGGGCTGCTGGATAATAGCGGCGGCACAGTACAAAGCCAGCAGCAATTACAAATTAATAGCCAAGAGTTACTGAATAAGCAGGGCAGCTTGCTTGCGGGTAAAGATCTAACTTTGCAAAGCACCGCCTTAAATAATATGCAGGGCAAAATCGCCAGCATTACGGCAAAAACAACGATAGACACGGGTATTTTAAGTAATACATCCGGCTTGATCAGTGCAGCAACGGGTTTGCAAATTCAAAGCCTTGCCTTAAGCAATCAGGCTGGGGAGATCAGCAGCGCTGCCAGCTTAAATATTGACGCTCAGGATCTCAGTAATCTGGGCGGTGCCATCCTTGCCCAAGACAAAATGCAGCTTAAAACAGCGGCCTTGGATAATGCACAGGGCCGCATTATTGCGCAGCATGATCTGCAATTAAACACACAAGCACTGACTAATACCCAGGGTACGCTGGCCGCCGTAGAGGGCGCGCTAACGATAGATACCCATGGGCAAGCTTTAATCAATACCGGCTTAATGCAAGCCAAACAAGCGCTCACTTTAAGCAGCGGTAAGCTGGATAATCACGGCCTGTTGGCTGGGCAAGCGCTGAATATTAATGCGGCCCATATAGATAACAGCCAAGGCAGGCTGATTGCACAAGATGGCTTACAGATTAAAGCAAAAGATTTAGTGAGCGATGCAGGCTTGATTCAAGCGGGTGGCAATGCACAGCTTGATCTGGCTAAACTTCAAAATACCCATAGCGCAAAAGACGGTGGCTTGATTGTGGGTGGCAGCTTGCTTGTTAATGCCAGCGAGCTGAACAATAACAGCGGTTTTATCCATAGCAATCAAGCGCAGAGCTTGAATGTACAGCAGCTAAATAATCAGGATGGGCAGCTGCAAAGCCAAGCAGATTTGACGATTGCTGTCGATGCAGTTGCCAATCAAGGCGGGCGAATTCAAGCTGCAGCGCTTACCCTGCACGCCAAAAACGCCATTGATAACAGCAGCGGCTTGATTCAAAGCCAGCAGCGATTAGACATTGCCAGCACCGATTTAAACAATCAAAAAGGCAGTCTGCTGGCTGGGCAAGCGCTGCAACTAAAAACGGCTGCTTTGGATAATACCCAAGGAAAAATCGCCAGCACCGCGGCTAAAACAACGCTGAATACCGCTGCACTGAATAATGAGCAAGGCTTAATCGCCAGCGCCACAGGCACAGAAGTGAGCAGCCAGTCGCTGAGTAATCAGGGCGGGGAAATTAGCAGCACGGCCAATCTAAATATTGATACGCACGGCCAGAGCTTTAGCAATCTGGGCGGCAGCGTGTTGGCGCAGGGCAAGATGCAGCTGGTAACAGGCGCTCTCGACAATGCGCAAGGCCGCCTGCTTGCTCAGCAAAATATGCAGATTGATAGCGCAGCACTGAGCAATACGCAGGGCACGATTGCATCGGTAGAAGGGGCCTTGAGCCTTGATACGCATGGCCAAGCTTTAAGCAACACGGGCAAGCTGCAAGCCAAGCAATTACTCGATGTACGTGCTGCCAAGCTACTGAATCAAGGCCTGCTGGCAGGCTCTGGCATTGCTATTGATAGCCTTGCCGTGGATAACAGCCATGGCCAGTTAATCGCCCAAGATGCTTTAAAAATGAAAGCGGGTGAGGTGCTCAGTGATGCCGGCCTAATCCAAACAGGCGGCAATGCGCAGCTGGATGTACAACGTTTCACCAATACCCACAGCGGTAAAGAAGGTGGTGTGCTGGTCGGTGGCCAGCTTACGCTGAATGCAGACGATTTGGATAATCGCAGCGGCCTTATCCATAGCAATTTGGCGCAAGTCTTAAATGTGCAACAGCTGAATAATCAAGATGGCCAGCTACAAAGCCAATCATCCCTAAGCTTATCTGCGCAAAAAATAGATAACCAAGCAGGCCATATTCAGGCGGCTGATCTGACGATTAAAACACCAGGCCAGCTGGATAATCGCCAAGGCACTTTGCAAGGCGTGCAAAAGCTGCAAATCGAAAGCCAGCAGCTGATCAATCAGGCAGGTAGCGTTTTATCTGGGCAGGATCTGCTATTAAATACCGCTGCGTTTGATAACAGCCAGGGGAAAATCGCCAGTACCGCAGGCAAAATCACGCTGAATACCGATGCGCTAAGTAATGACAAAGGGCTGATTAGCAGCGCCACCGGCACGGCCATTAGCAGCCAAACCGTGAGCAATCAGGGCGGGGAAATCAGCAGCGCCGCCGACATCAGCCTGAATACTCACGGGCAAGCACTGAGCAATATGGCTGGCAGTATTTTGGCGCAAGGAAAAATGCAGCTCGATATCGCCGCTCTGGATAATGCACAGGGGCGTATTCAGGCGCAGCAAAACGTGCAGCTTAATAGCCAAGAGATCAGCAATACCCAAGGCACGATTGCATCGGTAGAAGGCGCAATGCGCATTGATACCCATGGCAAAGCGTTGAGCAATCGAGATGGCAAGTTGCAAGCCAAACAAGCATTGGATTTAGCAAGTGGCAAACTGGATAACCACGGCCTGCTGGCTGGCCAAATATTGACCATCAATAGCCAGAAGATCGACAACAGCCAGGGCCAGCTGATTGCACTCGATGCACTCAAAATCAACGCAGTTGAATTACTGAGTGATGCAGGCTTGATTCAAGCGGGTGGCAATGCTCTGCTGGATGTTGGCAAGTTACAAAACACCCATAGCAGCAAAGAAGGCGGGGTAATTGCTGGCGGCACACTCACGGTGAATACTGGCGAGCTAGACAATAGCAGCGGGCAGATGTACAGCAAAGCGGCGCAAACGCTGAATGCTAGCTTGCTGAATAATCAGTCTGGCCAGTTGCAAAGCCAGGGGCTACTCGCGATTAACGCGGATAATGTGCAAAATCAATCCGGCCAGATGCAAGCCGCAGCGCTGGAATTAAAAGCAAAAAATAGCATTGATAACAACAAGGGCAGCATCCAGAGCCAGCAGCAACTGGATATCACTAGCCAAAGCCTGAGCAATCAAGGCGGTAGCATATTGGCTGGGCAAAGCCTTAATCTGCAAACAGGTGCTCTAGATAATAGCCAAGGAAAAATAGCCAGCACCGCAGGCCAAACCAACTTGACCAGTGCCGCATTAAACAACGATGCAGGCTTAATCAGCAGCGCCACGGGCACACAAATCAGCAGCCAGGCGCTGAGCAATAAAGCCGGTGAAATTAACAGCGCTGCAGATCTAGCTATCGACACGCACGGCCAGGCATTTAGCAACGGCGGGGTCGTGCTCTCTAACGGAAAAATGCAGCTGGCAACAGGCACGCTAGATAACGCCGATGGCCGTATTTTGGCGCAGCAAGATTTGCACATCAGCAGCCAAGCGATTAGCAGCAGCGGCACAATAGCCTCGGTAGAAGGCAATGCCAGCGTGGATACCCACGGCCAGGCTTTAAATAACACCGGCAAACTGCAAGCCAAGCTGGCGCTGGATATTCAGAGTGGGCAACTAGATAACCACGGCTTACTTGCGGGGCAAAATATTGGCTTGAATACGGCCAATATCGACAACAGCCGAGGCCAGCTGATTGCGCAAGACGCGCTGAAGATTAACGCGGGTCTGCTCATCAGCGATGCAGGCTTGATTCAAGCGGGCAAAGCCGCCCAGCTGGATGTAGCAAAGCTTCAGAACACCCATAGCGCAGCCGATGGCGGATTAATCTCTGGCGACACGCTAACGGTAAATACTGGGGAACTGGACAATAGCAGCGGGCAGATTTACAGCAAAGCGGCGCAAACGCTGAATGCCACTTTGCTAAATAATCAGTCTGGCCAGCTACAAAGCCAGGGTGCATTGACGATTAACGCGGATGATGTACGTAATCAATCTGGCCAGATTCAAGCCGCAGCGCTGGTACTGGCAGCTAAAAATACGATCGATAACAACAAAGGCCGCATCCAAAGCCAGCAGCAGCTGGATATCAGTAGCCAAAGCCTGAGCAATCAAGGCGGCAGCGTATTGGCAGGGCAAAACATCAATCTACACGCCGGTGCGCTAGATAATAGCCAAGGCAAAATCGCCAGTACGCTAGGCCAAACTACGCTCACCAGCGCGGCTTTAAATAACGATGCAGGCTTAATCAGCAGCGCCACTGGCACACAAATCAGCAGCCAGTCGCTGAGTAATAAAGCCGGTGAAATTAACAGCGTTGCGGATCTCAATATCGACACGCACGGCCAAGTATTTAGCAACGGCGGCGCGGTGCTCTCCAACGGCAAAATGCAGCTGGTAACTGGCCGATTAGATAACGCCGATGGCCGTATTTTGGCGCAGCAAGATTTACACATCAGCAGCCAAGGGGTTCGCAGCAGCGGCACGATCGCCTCGGTAGAAGGCAATGCCAGCGTGGATACGCATGGCCAAGCTTTAAGTAACACAGGCAAACTGCAAGCTAAGCTGGCGCTGGATGTTCAAAGCGGCCAGCTTGATAACCACGGCCTACTTGCAGGGCAAAATATTGGCGTAAACGCCAGCCATATCGACAACAGCCGAGGCCAGCTGATTGCACAAGATGCGCTGAAGATTAATGCGGGGCTGCTGATCAGCGATGCAGGCTTGATTCAAGCGGGCAAAACTGCCCAGCTGGATGTAACAAAGCTTCAGAACACCCATAGCGCAGCAGATGGCGGTGTGATCTCTGGCGGTACGCTCACGGTGAATACCGGCGAGCTGGACAATAGTAGCGGGCAACTTTACAGCAAAGCAGCGCAAACGCTGAATGCCAGCCTGCTGAATAACCAGGCAGGCCAACTGCAAAGCCAAGGCTCGCTGACGATTAATGCCGATAATGTGCAAAATCAATCTGGCCAGATTCAAGCCGCAGCGCTGGTACTGGCAGCTAAAAACACTATTGATAACAACAAGGGCAGTATCCAAAGCCAGCAGCAACTCGATATCCGCAGCCAAAGCTTGAGTAATCAGGGCGGTAGCTTATTGGCAGGGCAAAATATCAATCTGCAAACCGGTGTGTTAGATAATAGCCATGGCAAAGTCGCTAGCACTGCAGGCCGCGCCGCCATCACCAGTGCAGATTTAAATAATCAAGCGGGGTTAATTAGCAGTGCAGCAGGCACTACGCTTGTGTCTCAAACCATTAAAAATGATGGGGGCGAGATCAGTAGTGAAGCATCATTAGCAATCAATACCCAAGGCCATGCGCTGAGTAATATAGGCGGATCGCTATTAGCTAAAAATGGCGCGCTCAATTTAAGCAGCACCGCGCTGGATAATAGCAATGGCCGTATCCTCGCTAAAGATCAGCTGGCGCTTATTGCGCATGGTTTATTAAATAGCGGCGGTGTGATTGCATCTACCACGGGTGATATTGATTTAAGCAGCCATTATTTAAACAATCAGAATGGTAAGGTTCAAGCAGATACAGGCTTGCTAAAAATACAGACCGGTACGGTGAACAATAGCCAGACTGGCCTATTGGCGGCAAAAAATGTTCAGCTCAATACGGCAGATTTGGATAATAGCCAAGGCCAGATTGTTGCCGTGGCTAATATAGATGCAAAAACGGGCCGCGTATTCAACCAAAGCGGGCTGATTCAGGCCGGGTCAAGCATAAATATCAATACTCAGGGCCATGATTTTATTAATACCCAGAGCCATTTTGATCAGGCCGATTTGCGTGGTAAGCAGGGGCTGATTGCAGGTGGCAATCTACAATTAAATGCAGCCAGCTTAGTGAATACTGCGGGCTATATTTTTAGTGGGCAAAGCCAAAATGTTAATCTGAGCGGGGATTTTAATAATGCCTCAGGCTTGGTAGAGAGCAAATCGGCGCTTAATATTAAAGCGCAAAGCCTGAATAACACCCAAGGAGCCTTAACGGCTTTGGGTAACGCTGATATTGTGTTATCCGGTGTATTTGCAAACCAAGGCAAGCTAAATGTTGGTGGTACTGCAACAATTAAGGCCTCTGCATTAGATAATAAAAATGGCCGAATTGACGCTGGTAATCTGGCATTGGCTGTTACGCAATTTAATAATGGCAAAGGCGTTGTCGAAACCAGTGCCGGCGCAAATATCAATACCTATGGTCTAGATAATCTGGATGGCAGCATTGCAGTCGGTACTGATTTAGCGCTGACGATTAACGGTGATTACACGCATCAGGGCGTATTACAAGCCAAGGGTGATTTATCCTTAAACAGCACTCATTTAGTGAATCAGGGTAAATTAATTAGTAATCACCAAACAACGATTACAACGGGAAATCTAGATAACCGTGGCGAAATCAGCAGTCTGGAAAATACCCGCATCAATGCAAGTGGCCAGCTAGATAATAGCGGGGATGGCTTAATTGATGGCTCGGCAGTGCGTATTGATGCAGGCACAATCAATAATACCAGCCGTATTTACGGCGATAAGCTATCTATTGGCGCAAACACAATTAATAACCGTGATACAGGCGTGATTGCTGCACGTGCAGATCTACAGCTGGGCGCTACAACATTAAATAATCTTAATACCACGGGCAATCAGGATGGCGCTCTGATCTTTAGCCTAGGGAATGCATCGATTGGTGGTGGCTTAGATGCCGCAGGCAACGCCCAAGGCCAGATGGGCGTGCTGAATAATGAATCCAGCCGGATTGATGTTGCTAATAATTTATTGATTTTAGCCAATACGGTTGAGAATAAGAATATTTATTTGGATATAAAGCAAAAAACGACGACAGAGAAAGTAGTACTGAATCAAGTTGAGTTTTTTGATGAAGCCGGGACTAGGTATGATTCTAGTGCGTTGAAATATCGAGGTAAAAAAACATTTCTTGGGGGAGACATGTTTACTAAAGAAAAGAAAGTGGGTATGGTTAAGCCGAGTAAGGCTTATCCAGATGAGATTTTTGGATCACAGGCTATTCAATGGTCAGTTGAGACTCCTAAACAATGTGCCGCCGGAGGTGGGGGTGGGCACGGAGGGAATGGCGGAGGAGGATGCTCTGATCCAATTAGTTTTCATTACTCAAATACTGATCCAATTTGGGATAAGTTTGGCATTGCACGTCCACCCATCAATTTTGTAGACGTACCTGTCTCATGTAAAGGCATAAGTGCTAATTATACGGCCTGTAAGAAAGTAAGAGATTTATTTGCTATTTGGGCACCTTACGAGCAGCAGTTAGATCAAAAAATTAATGCATTCAACGCTGATCTCGATGCTCGAACCTATACCCACTGGAACGAATACCGCTTCGACTCCAAAACAGTCACCCAAAGCACAGTAGAAAAATCTGCGCCCGGCAAAATTATTGCCGGTGGCAATATGACTTTGCTTGGCTCGGCCATTAATAATCAGGATAGCGCCTTGGTGGCGGGTGGCCTGCTGCTGGGCGATGTAAGGAATATCAATAATGTGAGCAAGCAGCAGGGCACTCGTACCGAAGAGCTAAAAGGCTCGGTAGGGGTAAATGGCGGCAACTGGCAAGCACTGACCCTGCCTCCCCAAACCCAGTCTGTCCCTTTAATGACCGTCACGTATGAGGGGTTTTCAGGCGCAGGTATTGTAAAAGACAAGCTGGGCCTAGTTGATGCAGGCAAACATGCGGCTGATAAATCGGCAAGCGCCGCTGCCAGCCAGCAGCAAGGTGGCCAAGTGATTGATGCTGCCCGCCAGCAGGCAAATCAGGCGCAGATGGCCGATATTAGCCAAGCGCAACTAAGTGGGGCGAATGTGGCTTCGCTGGTGCAGCAGTCATCGGCGCAAATGCAGCAGGCAGAGCAAGCCACACTCAGTGGCGCTAAAGGGCCGACCCAATCTGCAGCAGAGCAGGCGCAGATGGTGGATGCAAAGCGTGCAGGTTTAGCCGCAGAAAATAACGCACCAAGTGCCGAGCAGCTGGCTGCGATGGGGCCTGTATCGGGCCAACATGTGGCACTTTTGGCTGATAAGCAGCAAGCGTTGGCCTCGGTCGATCAGGCACAGATGAGCGATGCCAGCAAGGTAGAGCTTAAAGACGCACAAGCCGCCAAAATGGCGCAAACCAGCCAGCAAGCCGGTCCTAAAATACAAAGCATGCAATTGGGTCAGCAGGGGCGGGTATTAACCATGCTGCCTAATTTAGTTGCCCCAAATAACAGCCTGTTTAAATTGCATGCCGCGCCAAATCAGCGCTATTTAGTTGAAACCGATCCGCGCTTTACCAATCAGCGCAGCTTTTTAAGCTCGGATTACTTTGCCCAGAATCTGGCTAAAGATCCTTCGCAGCAATTAAAGCGCTATGGCGATGGTTTCTTTGAGCAAAAGCTGATTAATGATCAAATTTTAGCGCTCACCGGCCGCCGCTTCCTCAGCGATTACCGCGATACCGAAAGCGAATTTAAATCGCTGATGGATGCGGGGATCAGCTTTGCCAAGCAATATCAGCTGACCCCCGGTGTGGCGCTGAGTGCTGAGCAAATGGCACTGTTAACCAACGATATGGTTTGGCTGACTACGCAAACCGTTACTTTGGCCGACGGCAGCAAGCAGGATGTGCTGGTGCCACAGGTGTATCTGCGCCGCCTGGAGCAAGGCGATTTGCAGATAGGCGGGGCGGTGATCTCTGCGCGCGAAGTGCATTTAAGTAGCAGCGAAGATCTGGTGAACCGCAATTCCAGTATTGTGGGTAACAAACTCACGCTGAACGCGGGCCGTGATGTATTAAACGATCACGGGCAAATGGGTGGTCAGCAAATCTTTATTCATGCCAAAAACGATTTGCAAAATCAATCCGGCCAGATTATGGGCATGGGTGAGAGCAGCAAGCTCAGCCTGAGTGCGGGCCGCGATATCGTCTTGCAAACGCTGGCGATGGGTGAGACCAAAAATGCCGCAGGCAGCGCCAAGCAATCCAACTTAGACCGGCAAGCGATTGTGCAAGGTGGCGACATCAGCCTGAGCGCAGGGCGCGACATGCTGCTTAAAGCCGCCAGCGTACAGGCCGGGCAAGATCTAAGCATGCAGGCCAAGGGCAAGATTGATAGCCAGAGCATCGCCACCAGCAGCAGCTTGCATTTAGCCACCGATCACGATTGGGCCGGTGGGCGCACCGGTTATCTGGATAAACAATCCACCCAGCAAAATATCAGCAGCATCAGCGCAGGCGGCAAGGCTCTGGTGGTGGCGGGTGATCGCCTTAGCTTGGTCGGCACCAATGTACACGCCGGGCAAGATTTAACCCTACAAGGTGCCAGCGTACAGATCGAAGCCGTAAAAGAGCGCCTAGCGGGGGACGACCAGCGTGCAGGCAATAATCGCTACGATAGGCACGCCTTTAGCAAGGAAAGCTTGCAGGGTGGCAGCATCACGGCAGGGCAAAACCTAAGTATTAAAGCCGTCGGCCCAGAGGGCAATATCACCCTAAAAGGCGCGGATCTGCTGGCAGAAAAAGGCCAACTGAGCTTGTCGGCTAAAAAAGATATCGAGCTGGCTTCGATCGACCTAACGCAGACCGATACGCAAGAAACCTACCGCCATAGCCGTGGCTGGTTCTCTAGCAAAACCACCACCACCAGTGATTTCAGCCGTAATACACAGGCAGTTGGGAATAGCCTGTCTGGTAATAGCATTGATCTGCAGGCGGGCAAGGATATCAAAGTAAATGGCAGTGCCATTGCTGCGACGCAAGATGTGCAATTACTGGCAGGCAATGACGTTAAAATCACAGCGGGCACTAATAGTAGTAAGGATATTCATGATAGAAAAGAAAGCAAATCGGGCCTCTTTAGTGGCGGAGGATTTGGTTTTACTTATGGCAAGCAAGAGCAGCAAACCCATACCGATGCTGATGGCAACATTCAAAGCCAGAACCGCAGCTTGGTGGGTAGCGAGCAGGGCAAGCTGACGATTAAGGCAGGCAATGCAGTTCAAGTGACCGGCAGCGATCTATCTGCGCTGGCTGGGGATATGGTGATTCAAGGCAAACAAGTCACGGTAGACCCTGGCCAAGATCGCCACCAAAGCACCGAAACCCAAAGCTTTAAACAAAGCGGTATTACCGTTGCGTTCAGCGCGCCTGCACTGACCATGCTGCAAGCCGCGCAAACAGTTGCCTCGTCTGCACAACAAGGTAGCGAATCTAAAGATGGCCGCGTTAAAGCATTATCCGCAGGCACCGCTGCACTGGCCGCTAAAAACGGCATCGATGCTGCCAAGGCCGCGGCTGCAGATCCTTCTTCGGTGAGCGTGAGCATTACTTATGGCGAATCAAAATCGGAGAGCACTACTAAAACCAGCAGCATCAGCCATAGCGGCAGCACCTTAAACGCCGGTGGCGATATTCAAATCTTGGCGGTGGGTGATAAAGCCAGCCAGCTGAATGTGCTGGGCAGCGAGATCAATGCCAAAGGCAATATCAAGCTGAAATCGGATGGCGATATCAACTTGCAATCGGCGCTGGATGAGAGCGAGCAACACAGCAAAAACAGCAGCTCCAGCTGGGGTGCGGGTGTTGCCATTACCTTTGGGCAAGGCGGTGCCAGCTATGGCGTCACCGCCAACGGCAGCCTAAGCCGTGGTCATGCCGATGGCAAAGATACTGCCCAGCAAAATAGCCATATCAACGCCGGTAAAATCCTGACGCTAGAATCCGGCAACGACACCCACATAGAAGGGGCCGTTGTCAGCGGCAATAAAATCATTGCCGATATTGGTGGTGATTTAAAACTCGCCAGCCGCCAAGACACCAGCCAGTTTGACAGCAAGCAAAGCAGCGTAAGCGCCAGCGTAACGGTCGGCGTGGGCGTATCGGGCAGCGCCAGCATCAGTCAGGACAAAATGAAATCTGACTATGCGGCAGTGCAAGAGCAAAGCGGCTTGTTTGCGGGCAAAGACGGCTTTGAGATTAAGGTTAAAAACAACACTGATCTAAACGGCGCAGTCATCGCCAGCAAATCGGATGACAACACCCTTAGCACCGGCACGCTCACGCAAAAAGACATCCACGACCGCGCCGAATACAGCGCCAGCAGCATCGGCATTGGCGGTGGCTTTAGCATGGGCGGCACTGAGAAAAAACCGGAAGATGGCAAAGCCCCAAGCACAGATCAAGCCGCCACCCCATCTGGAAGCAAGCTCTACGACGCAGGCCCAAGTGGTGTCACACCCACTGCGCCCGTCGCGCTCAGCGCTGGGGACAATGGCACGAGCACCACCAAAAGCGCCATTGCTACAGCCAAAATCACCATCACCGACGAAGCCAAGCAAAAAGAGCTGACCGGCAAAACATCTGCAGAAACCATCGCCAGCCTAAGCCGTGATACCGATGGTGCGCAGCAAAAACTCGACAACGATTTTAAACCTGAAAAAATCAACGAGCTATTTAGCGCCACCAAAACCTTCCTGCAAGAAGGCAGCACCTTTATGGCCAACCGCACGGCTGAGGCGGATGCGGCGAAAAAGGCACTGGACGGCACATCGGCCAGCTTAAGTGCAGAACAAGCCAAGCCACAAGATCAGCAAAATCAGGCGCTGATCCGCCAGCTGGATGCTCAAGTAATTAGTCTGGGCGAGCAAAAAACCGAAGCAGATAGATGGACGCCCGGTGGAGACTACGGCCGCGCCATGACCGCACTGCAAGCCGCAGTGGGTGGTAATGTCAGCGGCGGTTTAACAGGCTTGGTGCAAAATGCTTCTGTAGCTTACGTGCAAAGCTTGGGCGCTGAGCAAATCAAAGAGATCGCCAACAGCTTTCAGACCAAGAAGGGAGAAGAAAACCAAACCAGCCAAAACGTCCGCGCCGCCCTGCACGCCATCGCCTCTTGCGCCGGAGCAGCTGTCTCCGCTAGCAACTGCAGCAGCGCCGCCGTGGGAGCGGCTTCCAGTGTCGTTATCAATAACGTCCTGTCTGAAATTGAAAACACCAATGCAGACAAGATGACCGCCAGTGAAAAGGAAAAACGTAAGAATCTGGTGGGCTCCATCATTACTGGCATTGTGGCGGTCGCAGATGGCAATGCCGCCGCAGCTAACAACGCGGCGCAGATTGAGATGGAGAATAATTACTTAAGTTATGACGATAATATTCGTCGTGGCGCTATTGAACGGTTGCTGAAGGATCCTAATACTAAAAATAAGTCAGCACTTTTAAGTGAAAAAGCGGCGATCGATCAAAAAGATAGTTCCAACAACGCGGCACTGGTCAAAGCTTGTTATGGTGCAGCCGACAGTGTGGGATGCCAAAGTGAACGTCAAAAAGCGAATGATACCCGCGCCACTTATGATAATAAACGCACTTACAACAGTACGCCTGAGCAACTATGGTCAGAAGTTGGAGAGATTGACAGTTTACTTACGAGAACTAGTCCGCAGGCACAGTATGATGCTAAGTTGCGTCAGCTTAAGGCGCAAAATATTGCTCGTGCCCTGAATATTAGCGATGCTGCGGCTGAAAAAGTGCTGACCTACGGAGAGTTAACAGTGGTTGCTGTTGGGCCACTGGTGGGGGAGGTGTTGCTGAACAAAGTAGGTGTAGATCCTGCCGTCAAAGTAGCCGTAAGGAAAGAGAGTGTTATTGAGTCACTCACTCCGGGTATAGTGGCAAAGTCTGAGGTTGGGAGGACGGTTACTGGCGCGAAGGGGGGAGCATCTACCGTCGGGATGTTGGAAGATGCCGCTTTTCCGCAAGTACCCGCAAAACTTACAAAAGCATTTAGCGAAGAAGGACAAAAAATTTATTCGCAAATTGCAAGGCAGCCTATTAAAACAGTTGCTGATCTTACTGATGCTCTAAGGAAAGGACTAATAAAACCGAGTCAAGTGCCTCTTGACTATGTTGTGATTGATGGCCAAAGCATGATTGCTAACACCAGAACTTCAACGGCGCTTATCAATGCTGGCATCCCGAAAAGCCAGTGGCACGGTGTTAATAAGACTGGCATCAAAGCATACGGCGATGTTACTTTTGAGGAATTGGTCCACAACCAATTAAATAAGAACTATGGCGGTTCTGTTGATAAAGCTAGAAGGTGATTAAGTGATGCAGTTATCTAATCCAAAACAAGTTGTGAATCTTGATGACTTTTTGCCGCCAGATGGCGAGGAGAGGTTTGATATGTTTTTTGCGGATGGGGTTTTAAGTTTAGATATTTTTTATGAGACAGAGGATTCGGGTAACGACGCAAAACGCCGGATTCTCTTTGATCATGCTAAGTATTTTTTTAAGACGCCGTTTCCTGGGTATAGCTTCTTCAGTTGTCCTGATGATAGAAACTTATCGCTACTTAACTCGTTGGTGGAATATGAGCATTCGGATATGCTTGCTATGGAGCGCGGATCGTCGATGGGCGCGGGCTACAAGCATTACAGGTTGTTTCTACACTCCACAGGTGTTGCGATTCATGTGATTGCACAATCGTGTGAGATTTCAGTTGAGGAGTTGCTTACTTAGTAAAACGAACTTAAATATTCGGATGGAACGTGATAAATCTGCCACACCCTATTCTCCGCTTGATAAAAATTGAAGCCCTGCTGGTGCATCAGCAGGGCTTCAATTTTTAACACGACGGGTTTGCCATAGCGCTGACCGACCGCGTTAGCGGTCTGCACATCCTCGGAAAGATGCACGTATTGCCTCTCTCCGGGTTTGAGCCCTTTGTACATGATTGATTCAATAAAACGTGTCGCGGTACCGTGATACAAAAACTTTGGCGGCACCTTCTCGGTGTAGGTAATGGCAACGCTGTTGGTTGAATGTCCCTGTACGGCCCGAATACGCCGCCCATCCTCTGAAATGGCAAACCGCTTCTTGTCGCTGCTTTCGACAACGGAACGAATCAATATCTCATCCAGTTCATGGGCCGATTGTCTGGCTCCGGTAATTAGCGCCGTAATATCGGCCCAACCTTCACGATCAAGAACCAAGCCGATAGCCTGCGGTTCGTGGCGTAAGACATAGCTCAAAAATTTACTGGTTTCAGCGTGTTGCTTGCCCATGCTTATTCTCGTATTGCTGTCGTATTTGGTGTTGATTCTGTCAAGGTAGTTGGCAATTGTCAAAGTAGCTGAGGTATTTTTACGATTTAGGCGCGTTGTGAATTTTTGTTCAAAGAAAAAATGCAAAGAAAAAATGGGGTCAGGCCTTACATTTGACATGAGCAATCAACTTAATTTGCTTTGCAAACCACTGTGAATTTTGTCTGGTGCAAAAAGTAAGGCCTGAGCACGTGGATTGTGCTGGGCAGCGAGATCAATGCCAAAGGCAATATCAGGCTGAAATCGGATGGCGATATCAACCTGCAATCGGCATTGGACCAGAGCGAGCAGCATAGCAAAAACAGCAGCTCCAGCTGGGGAGCCGGGGTGGCGATTACGATGGGCCAGGGCGGTGGAAGCTATGGCGTGACCGCCAACGGCAGTCTGAGTCGCGACCAGGCCGACGGCAAAGATACCGCCCAGCAAAACAGCCATATCAACGCCGGCAAAACCCTGACGCTGGAGTCTGGCAACGACACCCGTGTAGAAGGGGCGGTAGTAAGCGGCAATAAAATCATTGCTGATATTGGTGGTGATTTAAAACTCGCCAGCCGGCAAGACACCAGTCAGTTTGACAGCAAGCAAAGCAGCGTAAGCGCCAGCGTAACGGTGGGCGTGGGCGTATCGGGCAGTGCCAGTATCAGTCAGGACAAAATGAAATCTGACTACGCGGCGGTGCAAGAGCAAAGCGGCTTGTTTGCAGGCAAAGATGGCTTTGAGATCAAGGTTAAAAACAATACCGACCTGAACGGCGCGGTGATCGCCAGCAAGTCGGACGACAACACCCTCAGCACTGGCACGCTGACGCAAAAAGACATCAACAACCACGCCGAATACAGCGCCAGCAGCGTTGGTATTGGTGGTGGCTTTAGCCTTGGCGGCACTGAGAAAAAACCGGAAGATGGCAAGGCCCCAAGTAGCGATAAACCTGCATCATCCGGCTGGAAAATGACTGATGCGGGATCAAGTGGCGTTACCGCCACCATGCCGGTCGCCCTCAGCGCCGGGGACAATGGCACAAGCACCACCAAGAGCGCTATTGCCACAGCCAAAATCACCATCACCGATGAGGCGAAGCAAAAAGAATTAACCGGCAAAACTGCGGCTGAAACCATCGCCAGCCTAAACCGCGATACCGATGGCGCGCAGCAAACGCTCGCTAATGATTTTAAGCCTGAAAAAATCAACGAGCTATTCAGCGCCACCAAAACCTTCCTGCAAGAAGGCAACACCTTTATGGCCAACCGCACGGCTGAGGCGGATGCGGCGAAAGCGGAGTATGAGCAAGCGAAGAAACAAGGAGCCAGCGATAGCGTTCTGAATCAGCTTGCAGCAACCAAAACCGAAGCAGATAAATGGACGCCCGGCGGAGACTACGGCCGCGCCATGACCGCACTGCAAGCTGCAGTGGGTGGTAATGTCAGCGGCGGTGCAACAGGCTTGCTGCAAAACGCCTCCGTGGCTTACGTGCAAAGCTTGGGCGCTGAAAAGATCAAAGAGATAGCCAATAGCTTCCAGACAGTAAAGGGAGAGGAAAACCAAACCAGCCAAAACGTCCGCGCCGCCCTACACGCCATCGCCTCCTGCGCTGGAGCCGCAGTCACAGGCAGTAACTGCAGCAGCGCCGCCGTTGGAGCAGCTTCCAGTGTCGTGATCAACAACGTCTTATCAGAAATCGAAAACACCAATGCAGATAAGATGACCGCCAGCGAAAAGGAAAAACGTAAGAATCTGGTGGGCTCCATCATCACCGGCATTGTTGCGGCAACGGATGGCAATGCGGCGGCGGCGAATAATGCGGCGCAGATTGAGATGGAGAATAATGCTTTGGCTAACCGGCAACAGCAAGAGCGAATTGCTCAACTGGCTAAAGGTGATAAGAACAAGGAGCTTCGTCTTATGGCGGCCGCCTGCGCTCAGTTGCAATGTACTGCAGGGCTAACCAAGAGTGATCCTAACTATGCCGCGTATGCTGCGTTGGAAAAACTGGGTAACAGTAGTGATTTGGCTGCTGAACGAAAATTATTAGAAAGCCAAACGCAGGGGGTTAATTTGAGCTACCTCGGGGGAACTGCACAATTGCCTATATTTGGCGATTACACAGCAGTAACTGCTTTGTCAGATGCCGCAAGTAAATATCAAGTTGGCACGCGAGCAGCCGGTGCTTTGCAGTGGATTGGCGGGAATTTGCAGGTATTAGGGGCCGCGACAACGGCCGCTGGATGCGAAGTGGGTGCTTGCTTAGCGATGGGTTATTTAGCAACTTCAGGAGTTGATAATGCTTATGCAGGTTATCAAACAATGAAAGAAGGTAAGCAAGTCAATACGCTGGGGGCAAAAGTTTTACAAGAAGCATTTGGCGTATCAACGAGTACCTCAGAGCTTATTTATGCAGTGAGTCAGCTGAGTGTCGCTAGCCCTGCCGTTATTGCAAAGCTAGATCAAAGTATTGATGCGGCATTAAAACTGAGTAGTGGCGTGATTAGTAATCAGCTTGATCGTAGCGCAATGAGTGCGCTGCTTAAATCTGGCGGCAATTTGGAAGGGGGCGTCCCCATTCTGGATATGAGTAAGTTAAGTACTGAACAAAAACGAGTTGTCGGTGAATTGTTTGGGCCTCACGCAGTACGACAAATTGTTCCTGATGGCGTTAAGCTTGCTCGATTAGGTGGGCAGGGAGAAACGGGGATTGATGATTTATTTCAAGTTAATCGCCCTGATGTTGATTTTGTAAAGATTGAATATAAGTTTAATAAATCTAAATTAGGTAAAACTGAAGATGGCCCACAGGGATCAGATTCATGGTTTTTGGGGAGTGGGCGTTTACTTAAAGCATTAAAAGATGAAGAAAAGGTCAGAGATGTTGAAAGAGCTATTAAGACTGGCCGTACAGAAACTTGGTTAGTGCGAACTTTGCCAGATGGTAGTACGCAGATCAAGGTGCTTGATGCATTGGGGAAAGTAAAGCCTATTGATACATCAAAAATTATTTTGCCCAAGAGTAATCCATTTGGAGTAACCGAATGATGCGGGCCCCACTTGGTACAAAAATGTATTGGGATAAATGGGTTGGGTTTACTCAGGAGGTTATCCAGGAGAAATTTGAGCTATTAGGGCTCCCTTCAAAAAATCCTTCATATGATCCTCAGTACGCGTTTGATTTAACCGTGCAGCATATGAAACTTTTACTGCGATGTTATTCACAAGGGGAAAATGTCCTTAATTTAAAGCAATATTTTTCAGGCTTACTTGACGCATGGGAATTATCAAATCAATTGGCCGAAGAGCTATGTGCTAAAGAAAACATTAGCAAATGCCGTGATTGGACTTTTAGTTTGAATGATCTAAATCACTATATTTTTTGTTTCTGGTTGCTCGGGTTTGCATTAATACTCAATATTCCTGATGAGCAATGGCAGCGTTTATTAAAATTAATTGGCAGTGAAGGAGAGGATGCTTTAATTGATCGAGTGATTGCAAGCCGTTCGCCTGAGTGGAAAATCGGGCCAAAATTGTGTCAAGACCGCCCTTATACGCGTTTGTTAACGGCGATTAAAGCACCTAAAGAACAGCAAGCTGGATTGTTGTATGACTTTGTTGATCATTGGTATTTAGAACTCAATCGTCGAGGGAAGCAACAGCCTTATTGGTATGAATATGGCAATCCAGATTTTGCTCCATTTGAGGGGGGGCTTTATTTTGGTCGCTGGTGTATTGAAGCGGCTGTTGTTGCTAAGGTTTTTAAGATTGAGGATGTATTTTGCCTTGGGCATGAGCATTATCCAGGCGATTTATTAAGACCTGATGAGCCAACGACCCACGTTGTGCCAGAGATAAATGCCGCATCTTTAGAACAGAAACGCGGATTCTTCTCAAAATTATTTAGGCGTAAATAAGGTGCAAATGCAGGTAAAGCTAGGAGGGGCGGTGATCTCTGCGCGTGAAGTGCATTTAAGTAGTAGCGAAGATCTGGTACACCGCAATTCCAGCATTGTGGGTAACAAACTCACGCTGAACGCGGGCCGTGATGTATTAAACGATCACGGGCAAATGGGTGGCCAGCAAATCTTTATTCATGCCAAAAACGATTTGCAAAATCAATCCGGCCAGATTATGGGCATGGGCGAGAGCAGCAAGCTTAGCCTGAGTGCGGGCCGCGATATTGTCTTGCAAACGCTGGCGATGGGTGAGACCAAAAATGCTGCAGGCAGCGCCAAGCAATCCAACTTAGACCGGCAAGCGATTGTGCAAGGTGGCGACATCAGCCTAAGCGCAGGGCGCGACATGCTGCTTAAAGCCGCCAGCGTACAGGCCGGGCAAGATCTAAGCATGCAGGCCTTAGGTAAGATCGATAGCCAAAGCATGGCCACCAGCAGTAGCTTACATATAGCCACAGATCACGATTGGGCGGGTGGGCGCACGGGCTATCTGGATAAACAATCCACCCAGCAAAATATCAGCAGCATCAGCGCAGGCGGCAAGGCTCTGGTGGTGGCGGGTGATCGCCTTAGCTTGGTCGGCACCAATGTACACGCCGGGCAAGATTTAACCCTACAAGGTGCCAGCGTACAGATCGAAGCCGTAAAAGAGCGCCTGGCCGGGGACGACCAGCGCGCAGGCAATGATCGCTACGATAGGCACGCCTTTAGCAAGGAAAGCTTGCAGGGTGGCAGCATCACGGCAGGGCAAAACCTG
>NZ_JBHTBQ010000046.1:0-15116 GCF_042664895.1 Iodobacter arcticus | reverse complement strand
ATATCGAGCTGGCTTCGATCGACCTAACGCAGACCGATACGCAAGAAACCTACCGCCATAGCCGTGGCTGGTTCTCTAGCAAAACCACCACCACCAGTGACTTTAGTCGTAATACACAGGCAGTTGGGAATAGCCTGTCTGGTAATAGCATTGATCTGCAGGCGGGTAAGGATATCAAAGTAAACGGCAGCGCCATTGCTGCGACTCAAGATGTGCAATTACTGGCGGGCAACGACGTTAAAATCACGGCGGGCACCAATAGCAGTAAGGAAATTCACGATAAAAAAGAAAGTAAATCTGGCCTCTTTAGTGGCGGAGGGTTTGGCTTTACGTACGGCAAGCAAGAGCAACAAACCCATACCGATGCTGATGGCAGCATTCAAAGCCAGAACCGCAGCTTGGTGGGTAGCGAGCAGGGCAAGCTGACGATTAAGGCAGGCAATGCAGTTCAAGTGACCGGCAGCGATCTATCTGCGCTGGCTGGGGATATGGTGATTCAAGGCAAACAAGTCACGGTAGACCCGGGACAGGATCGCCATCAAAGCACCGAAACCCAAAGCTTTAAGCAAAGTGGCATTACCGTTGCGTTCAGCGCGCCTGCACTGACCATGCTGCAAGCTGCGCAAACAGTTGCCTCGTCTGCACAACAAGGTAGCGAATCTAAAGATGGCCGCGTTAAAGCATTATCCGCAGGCACCGCTGCACTGGCCGCTAAAAACGGCATCGATGCTGCCAAGGCCGCGGCTGCAGATCCTTCTTCGGTGAGCGTGAGCATTACTTATGGCGAATCAAAATCGGAGAGCACCACCAAAACCAGCAGCATCAGCCATAGCGGCAGCACCTTAAACGCCGGTGGTGATATTCAAATCTCGGCGGTGGGTGATAAAGCCAGCCAGCTGAATGTGCTGGGCAGCGAGATCAATGCCAAAGGCAATATCAAGCTGAAATCGGATGGCGATATTAACTTGCAATCGGCGCTGGATGAGAGCGAGCAGCACAGCAAAAACAGCAGCTCCAGCTGGGGAGCCGGGGTAGCGATCACGATGGGCCAGGGCGGTGGAAGCTATGGCGTGACCGCCAACGGCAGCCTGAGCCGCGGCCAAGCAGACGGCAAAGATACCGCCCAGCAAAACAGCCATATCAATGCCGGCAAAACACTGACGCTAGAATCCGGCAACGACACCCGCATCGAAGGTGCAGTGGTCAGCGGCAATAAAATCATTGCCGACATCGGCGGAGATTTAAAACTCGCTAGCCGCCAAGACACCAGTCAGTTTGACAGCAAGCAAAGCAGCGTAAGCGCCAGCGTAACCGTGGGTGTCGGTGTATCGGGCAGCGCCAGCATCAGTCAAGACAAAATGAAATCTGACTACGCCGCCGTCACCGAGCAAAGCGGCTTGTTTGCGGGCAAAGACGGCTTTGAGATTAAGGTTAAAAACAACACTGATCTAAACGGCGCAGTCATCGCCAGCAAATCGGACGACAACACCCTCAGCACCGGCACGCTCACCCAAAAAGACATCAATAACCGCGCCGAATACAGCGCCAGCAGCATCGGCATTGGCGGTGGCTTTAGCATGGGCGGCACTGAGAAAAAACCTGAGGATGGCAAAGCCCCAAGCACAGATCAAGCCGCCACCCCATCTGGAAATAAACTCTACGACGCAGGCCCAAGCGGTGTCACACCCACTGCGCCCGTCGCCCTCAGCGCTGGGGACAATGGCACAAGCACCACCAAGAGCGCCATCGCCACAGCCAAAATCACCATCACCGACGAAGCTAAGCAAAAAGAGCTGACCGGCAAAACATCTGCCGAAACCATCGCCAGCCTAAGCCGCGATACCGATGGCGCACAGCAACAACTCGCCAATGATTTTAAGCCTGAAAAAATCAACGAGCTATTCAGCGCCACCAAAACCTTCCTGCAAGAAGGCAACACCTTTATGGCCAATCGCACGGCCGAGGCGGATGTGGCGAAGAAAGCACTGGACGGCACATCGGCCAGCTTAAAAGCAGAACAAGCCAAGCCACAAGATCAGCAAAATCAGGCGCTGATCAGTCAGCTAGACACGCAACAAAAAAGCTTGGCTGCGCAAAAAACCGAAGCAGATAAATGGACGCCCGGCGGCGACTACGGCCGTGCCATGACCGCACTGCAAGCCGCAGTGGGCGGTAATGTCAGCGGCGGCGTAACGGGCTTGGTACAAAACGCCTCTGTGGCTTACTTGCAAAGCATCGGCGCTGAAAAAATCAAAGATATCGCCGACAGCTTCCAGACCAAGAAGGGAGAAGAAAACCAAACCAGCCAAAACGTCCGCGCCGCCCTGCACGCCATCGCCTCTTGTGCCGGAGCGGCAGTCTCCGCCAGCAACTGCAGTAGCGCTGCTGTGGGTGCCGCTTCCAGCGTAGTCATCAACAACGTCCTGTCTGAAATCGAAAACACCAACGCAGATAAGATGACGGCCAGTGAAAAGGAAAAACGTAAGAATCTGGTCGGCTCCATCATCACCGGCATTGTTGCGGCCACGGATGGCAATGCAGCGGCGGCAAATAATGCGGCGCAGATTGAGATGCAGAATAATTGGCTTTCGCCAAGTCAACAGGCTCAGCATAAAGCCGAATTAGCCAATGCAAAAAATGGGTTTGAAAAAGCAGTTATAGAAACAAAGTGGTTTATTCAAAGCGCAAAACAAGATGCGGCATTTGCTATTGGGGTGGCTGGCGGTGTGTATATCAGTGCAGATGACCTAGCGAGAGGTGTTGCACAGGTTGTTACTCACTTACCAGAGACAATTAATAGTCTTCAGCAGCTAGTAAATGATCCGCAAGCGCGTAAGCAAATGGGAGAGGTTGTTTATTCTGAATATAAGGGGCGGCTTAATCTTATCAATCAGGCATATCGCGATGGCGGTGTAGATGCGTCTATTACACTTGGCGTGGAAGTTACACGTTTAGTTGTTGATGTTGCTGGTGTTGTTGGCGGGGCAAAAGCGGGTGCGGAGCTGGCTGCAAAGTTACCTGCAGCTACAGCAAAGGCCTTGGGTGAATTTATGAGTCACCCCTCTGGTAGCATGTCTGCTCAGCTTGGTGCGGTAGGTGATGTAGCTAGGGCGAGGGCTGTCGGTGGTAAGGTTAAGAGCACTAGCGTTATTGAGAGCACAACGGAGAAACATGCTCAAAGCCCGTATAGTCCAAGTACATCTCGTCAGGATCAGGTATTACAGCATGGGGCGGATAATGTAACGTCTACAACTGTGCCTCCAATGACCGCTAAGAATGTTCAGTTAGCGGGACAAAGACACCCGATTACAGGGGTGGTCTTTGATAAGAGGGGGTATCCTATATTTGATGATGTCTCACGTTTTGACACAAAATTTACTACGGATTCATTTAAAAAAGCTAGTTATACAGATCAAATGAAAATGGCATCCAATGATTTATGGTCATCTATTCAGAAAAAACAAGTCAATGCTAATATGTTTACTGAAGCGCAGTTAAGGCAAATACAGGGTGGGGCTAGTAAAATAGATGGATATACTTGGCATCATCATCAGGATAGTGGCCGCATGCAATTGGTACCTCAAGTAATTCATTCAAAAACTGGTCATATTGGCGGAGATGCCATGAGTAAAGGACAATAAATTTTGGACATAACAAAAGAAAAAAATAAAGACATTGGCTTCGTTATTCAGTGTTTGTTTACCTCTGCAATTAGCGTTGATGAGCTTAAGCAGTGGGCTGCATATGTCATGGAAATATTGCCCGACAATGAAAGGCCCGATTATATTCTTGATTTGTTGGATTTTGATCAACCAATCATGAATGTCTTCAATGTTTTGGGCTTTGTTCCATCTTGGGAGTGTTCGGATGAAGAGGATTTGGCGTTGTATGGGATTGCTATTGAGAGGGGTCGTCCCGTTTATGATGTGCCAGGAACTATTGCGGATGCAAAAGAAGCATTGTTAGCGTTGCCTAACGTAAGAATGTTGTATGAGAAAAATTTTCCTTTTATAAATTAATTTCGTTGCTAGTTGTCAAGTTACGAGTGTTCATAAAAATGAACAGCATTGGGGACAGACCACAGTTTAAATATGCAATGAAGAAAATTAACCGTGGTCTGTCCCCAGGGCAATCAAAGAACTGACCGGCAAAACCGCAGCAGAAACCATCGCCAGCCTAAGCCGCGATACCGATGGCGCACAGCAACAACTCGCCAATGATTTTAAGCCTGAAAAAATCAACGAGCTATTCAGCGCCACCAAAACCTTCCTGCAAGAAGGCAACACCTTTATGGCCAACCGCACGGCTGAAGCGGATGCGGCGAAAAAGGCGCTGGACGGCACATCGGCCAGCTTAAAAGCCGAACAAGCCAAGCCACAAGATCAGCAAAATCAGGAGCTGATCAGTCAGCTAGACACGCAACAAAAAAGCTTGGCTGCGCAAAAAACCGAAGCAGATAAATGGACGCCTGGCGGAGACTACGGCCGCGCCATGACCGCACTGCAAGCGGCAGTGGGTGGTAATGTCAGCGGCGGCTTAACGGGCTTGGTGCAAAACGCCTCTGTGGCTTACGTGCAAAGCTTAGGCGCTGAAAAGATCAAAGATATCGCTGACAGCTTCCAGACCAAGAAGGGGGAAGAAAAGCAAACCAGCCAAAACGTCCGCGCCGCCCTACATGCCATCGCCTCCTGCGCCGGAGCCGCTGTCTCCGCCAGCAACTGCAGTAGCGCCGCCGTGGGTGCGGCTTCCTGCGTCGTCATCAATAACGTCTTATCTGAAATCGAAAACACCAACGCAGATAAGATGACCGCCAGTGAAAAGGAAAAGCGTAAGAATCTGGTCGGCTCCATCATTGCCGGCATTGTTGCGGCCACGGATGGCAATGCAGCGGCAGCGAATAATGCGGCGCAGATTGAGATGTAGAATAATGTGCTGAAGCATGTTGATTTGTTGAGACAGCGAACTCGGGAACTGCAGGCTAAGAATCCTGCGCTAAAAGCACTGAATGAAGGATGACCTGGTCAAGGCGGCTAAAAATGTCTATGGCCGTGATGAAATGCGTATTTTTGTAACTGAAGCCGATGCAATAAAAGCAACCAAGGCCACAGGCACAACGTTCTATCAGAATGCCGCTGGTAATTTTGTTGAGCGCTTTGATGTGCCCGCAAAGATGGAGGTATTGGCCCGAGGTCTGGTTGATAATGCTCAGTATGAAGGAGGTAAGAAATACGCAGCGTTAACGAAAGATAATTTTGACCAGTTAATGAAGGTGTTAGTTGAGCAGGCTGGTCTTGATGCAGTGAGTAATAATTTTGGGGGAGCCGCTGAATTGGGGGCTTTTGTTGGGGTTGGTAGTTTAGTTGGTAAAGTGTCAGGAAAAGAAGTTAGCACAATTGCACCTAAAGGTACCGGAGTTCTCGTGGAAACCAAACGAATGGCACGTTTCACCATGGCTGAAGTTGTTTCAAAATGCGAGAAATTGGGTAGCTTGACGATTAAACGTCATCGACAGATTACAAGACTTGGCGAGAAAACCAGCATGGATCAATTGGCAGCAATGAGAACTTTTCGGCATGTCGTGCAAGCAGGCGGTTTTTCGGCTGCGGCCGATGTGTTAGATGTTTCGCATACCGTCGTATCGCGACAGATTCGTCAGTTGGAGGCATTGTTGGGCACTCAGCTATTGAACCGAACCACGCGGCGTATTGCCTTGACCGAAGTCGGACGGATTTATTACGAGCATTGTGTGCAGATACTCGATCAGATGGAGGATGCGATGTTGGCAGTCAATCAGCACCAAACGCATCCCGCCGGTTTGCTGCGCATTAATGCGCCGATGGTGTTCGGTACGTTGGAGTTGGGGCGTTGGTTGCCACGGTTTATGCAGATGTATCCTGATCTTAAAGTCGATTTGGTATGTAATGATCGCTTTGTCGATTTAATCACTGAAGAGTTCGATGTGGGTTTGAGAATAACCCGTTCTCTGCCCGACTCTACATTAATCGCCAAAAAATTGACTGTTAGTGAAATGGTGCTGGTCGCGTCCCCGGATTATTTGTCAAAGCACGGAGTGCCCCAAGTGCCTGCTGATCTGGTGTATCACAACTATTTAGCCTATTCATTGGCCTTACAAACAACCGAGCTGTCATTTGAAGACGCACACGGTAATATACATACTGTCAATGTCAGCGGAAATTTACAAGCCAATACTGGCATAGTGGTGTGCGATGCGGCTCGAGAAGGTATGGGTATTACCGCTTCGGCATCGTTTGTGGTGTGTCAAGATTTACAGCACGGCAGATTGGTAAAAGTTTTGCCCGAGTACCGCTTGCAGGCACGGGATTTATATGTTTTATACCCGCAAAACCGCCATATCTCGCCGAAGGTGCGTGCCTTTGTCGATTTTATAACCGAATATTATGCCCAAGTGCGCTGGTTGCATTGAGTTAAGTCCGTATTGATTGATTTGTATGCGATTAATGTTGTAAAAAATGCCTTGTGAACCTGAACTGCACCCCAAAAGTTGGATACGCGTCCATATTTTTGGGGTATTTTTTCGTTTGGTTGAATGTTGCTACCAAAAATTTATTTTTTGGTTTTGACTGGAACCAAGTCAAAATGGTCGGCTTGGTACTGGAACAACAAGCAATCTGCATCTTTGGTGCAACCACTGTAGTGCGGCATACGAGCCGGTAAGTTATAGAAAGAGCCGGCCGGATATTCAATGCGTTTGCCATCAATTACAGCATAAAACGTACCTTTTAAAACCACGGTCGGCAGATTTTGTGAATGGTAGTGGTACGGATTGTCTTTGCCCGCAGGGAAAATCACAAATGCGTCGTACGCACCTTTGTCGGTGATACCGCCGCGCAGATCGGCTACCTTAATGCCCCCTGTACTAGGCAATTCGCGCCATTTCAGTTCAGATACTGGTGCAGAAACCAATTTTTCAGCGATGGGTTGTTGGGTTTCGACGGCGAGTGCAGTGCCGCCGATGATGGTAGCTGCGACAAAATACAATGTAGTGAAAAATTGTTTCATTTAATTCTCCTGTCAGTATGAATGATGGTTATTGAATATTTAATTTCAAAATTTCGTCTGTAGTCAAAACATCACCGAAAGTGTCGGTTACGGCCACCAATGATGAGCGATGTAATACATCGTGCGGCACAATATCACCACTCGGTGTATCAAGGTCACGGGTTGCAGAAGCATCATCGGCAACGATTACGTCAAAACCTGCAGGTACCGCATCGCGTGCTGCACCAGCAACACATGCGTGCGTCATTAATCCTGCGATGATCAATGTTTGCACATTGGCTTTTTTGAGTTGTACAGCAATGTCGGTACTCGCAAATACACTGACGCTGGATTTTTGTACTACGTTGTGCTGCGTTGCGGGTTGGATGTCGGCATGAAACGTAACGGTTTGGCCATCTTCGGCAAAAATCGGCGAGCCTGCTGGCGTGATGTGTTGAATATGAAACACCGGCATTTTGTGTTCATCCGCAAAAGCGATCAAACGCTTGGCGTTTTGTAAGGCCCTCATGCCATTTGGGATCGGCATTTTGCCGTCAAAATACTCGTTTTGAAAATCGATCACGAGTAAGGCAGTGTTGGCAGCATTCAATGTTGTGGTTGCAGGCACGCCTGCAAGAGTGCGGATAGTTGGGTTGTTCATGTACTGCTCCTGTTGTTTTTGGATGAATATAAAATAATTGGTCGCAGTTTGGCCAATAAGTGCATGGGGTACCAGTAGCGTCAAGCCACAAGATTTGTGCAAAAAAAGCACAAATATAATGGATGGCTATCCGATGCTGTACGAATAGTTATCCGATTTTAGATTGTTGTTGTTGAGTGATAACTACTTGTGCATCGAAGAATTGCCAAGCAACACTAGTTGCCGTAAATACAGATCCTAAAGTGTTTACTGACTCAAAAATTAATATACGAGCGCTAGATGAGATTTTACCTGGTGGCAAAGTGCCTAGGGTCCGTAATGGAGAATTTAACCGCTGGTACGATAATTTGTCTTTTGGTGAGTTAGATATCTTATGGGGAAATAAGAGTGCTCGAGAGGCTATTGAGGCTAGGATTAGGCAGCCGGGGGTAATACATGAGTTCATTATTGGTTGATTGGTGCAATTTTTGTGAGGAGAAAGCTTATTTTGATAAGGCGCATTTCCTTTCACTTTTTAAGGATGTTTCAGCTGTCCATAATTTGGATGAAATTTTTAATTATTTTCCTAATTCCGATGCCCTTGTAGAGCGAGCAAAAAATGTTCTGGATGCTGGATCTTTAGATCAAAGGGCATATCTTTTTCCAATGGGGAAATGTTCAAATGCAGATTTACTAGTTTTTGCTACCAGATGGCTAAAAGAGCAGTCCCGCTTTTGTCAATGTATGGGAGATACTGAGCTTGCGTGGATAAGTAGCAAAGCAAGTGCTGTTTATGTTTCAAATAGCGTGGTTAATGATGCAGTTCAATTAGATATCCCTAATAACTGGATTTTTGATTTTATTGGCGATCATGTTCGAAATAGCAAGGCTTTAGATGTCAATGAAAGTTATGCACTATTTGAAGCATTATATGGCATTGCTGCGGACTATTATCTAGCTTGGTATATTGCTGCGCCATTGATTGATTTAGATATTAATCTTGATTTGTATTTTAAATTGTGGAAGGTTGGCGGTGTTAGCGTTTTGCTTCAAGATAAGTTACTTGTTTCTTCGAAAATTTAAAATTATAAGGGGGCAGTGTACAGATCGGAGCCGTCAATGATAGAAAAAAATGGGGTCAAATTAACCTATGGAAAATCTATGACACTATTTAGCTATTTATGAGATTTTACTCAGTTTCTATTTATCAAATTTTAAAAAGAAAAGGTAAAGGGTTAGAAGATTTTCATTTTTAAAAAACACCCATCTCTTTCAATCGTCACCGGCAGCGATCTATCTGCGCTGGCTGGGGATATGGTGATCCAAGGCAAGCAAGTCACGGTAAACCCCGGCCAGGATCGCCATCAAAGCACCGAAACTCGAGCCTTTAAACAAAGCGGTATAGCCGTGGCGGTGAGCGCCCCCGCGCTGACCATGCTGCAAGCCGCGCAAACGGTGACGGAGTCAGCAAAAACCGCGGGTGAATCTAAAGATGGCCGCGTTAAAGCACTATCCGCAGGCACCGCTGCACTGGCCGCTAAAAACGGCATCGATGCTGCCAAGGCTGCCGCCGCAGATCCTTCTTCGGTCAGCGTGAGCATTACTTATGGCGAGTCGAAATCGGAGAGTGTCACCAAAACCAGCCAGTTGAATGTGCTGGTCAGCCATCTTGAACTAATGACCAAAGCCGAGTCGCTGGTGGTGTGCGGGGGGCTTAGGCGTGCCTTGTTATTGTGCCTCAGCACTCTGTAGAGGGCTGTTTGCTCTATCTGGCTTTGTTGCTTAAAGGTTGAGTATTGCGGGCAAAATCTGAATTGTTCCGCAATACTGTAGTCAAGAAGTGTTGGGGTTTAAAAGCGTATTGAAACGTTTTTATCTTGTTATGATTGATGATAAGGGGGGTGACGATGCCATGGATTCTTATCCATAATGGAGATAATCATGGGCAGAATATGGCTCTTGCTATTGCGGGTCAGGTTGTGCAGGTGATTCCAGTTCAGTTTGAGGGCTTTCATTTCTCTCCCGCCACTTTTGGAGAGCTGGCTCTGGCCGCTACCACGCATGGCCCGCTAAATGTGATTTGGGCTGGGCATGGTAATACCCCACATCCGGCGACGGTGCACACTGGCCATCCGCTGACCAATGCGCCTTTGCGCCGGATTGCTGCGGGTAATTTTCGGCGAATGATAGAAATTTTCCGGCCACAGCATGTTATTTTCTTTACCTGCTGCGCTGGGTTATGGATTCAACGCAATGCTCCGCTTCTTACTCCGCACGGTTATTCCCTTAATCCGCAAGCAACGACTTTGTATGGGCTCACCGTTAATTTGAACGGATTTTTACGTGCTCATGTTCAAGGTTTTCTTAATGGAACTCAGCCTGATCCTTTGCCTCCACATGCGCTGGTCAGACAGCTCATTCAGGGTAATCGGCTAGCACAGCGTCCGGTTCATGTTTCTTCTAGAGAATGGGGTAAGTCTTACACTCCTAGCGGTGCCAGAGAGGTTTAGCTGTTTTAGTGAGGGGGTTCTCATTGGGTTTTCTACCCAGTGCTGGCCACTTGAATGGTGTAATAACTGGGGTCAGCACAAACTTAAATCCGTGTAGCAGCCTTCCGATTACGTTTGATCCAGTTGCTAGATTAATGTCTTGGGCAAATAACCGGCACTGTCCCTCCTCCCCATATTTCAGTCTTAGCAGTGATTCGGCGTCTTCGCAGGTTGGCTATCGTGGCTTATTCAAGGCTTATGTTGAAGGCGATCTGTTGGCTGGTGCAAGATCTCTGAGGAATGATTGAAGCATTCGCTGCCTCCGTTTTATGGCGCCTAAGCCAACAGATTTAACTTTACTCTGATTCCGGTTGTTTACTATTTACGGTAAGAAAAGACTGAAGTCGGTAGAGGGGTAGGCTTACGGATTATTGATCACAATATGGCTTAGCCCTACTTTTAACGGCGTATTACAGCGGCTCCAGAATGTAGGAGGGGTGTAATTGGCATGGATGGCGGGAAAATCAGAAACCAGCTGGCGTGACATCATAAAAGCATTGCCGCATTGCACGCGCATTGTCCACGCGCCTGCGCCAACATGGCCGACTACGGCACCGGCATCTGGTTCGTGCCCATGCACCTGCCATTGCACTCCGTTTGCATCTGTCCATCTAAATTTGAAACCATATTGTGATCTTGGCTCAAATTCAAAAGTATTTTGTTGCCCGGCAGGAATGGCGGCAAGGATATTGGCGCAGGTGCCACCCCCATCAATTACGCCGGGCGTTAAGGGGTTTACATGCGCCTGCACCAGTAGCTCAAAATCGTATTGAGTTTGTGCCGTGGTTTTAACGGCCCCTGTGGGAGTCCACTGGTCTGTGCCAAACAGATCGGCTAAGCCTTCGGGCATATTCTATTCCTGCTTTGAATGCCCGCACAGATTGTGAGGGTGCGTAAGTGGAGGCCATCTGTTCGTTTAAGGTTTATTAATCATATTAGTTATGATTAAAAATAATGGAGTAATAATTTGCGGGAAGCCTAGAAGGGGATTTGAAGCGTGCAGCGCATTCGTTGGTTTGCCTCAGTAGGGGCAGATTACTAACCTGGGGCAAACTTGGGGCAGGTTGCCCTTAATTTTTCCTTGCCAATGCCGTGTTTATGCTTTTCTGCGAAGGGCTTGAAGATGGCGTAAACACTCAGTAAAAAGCCCGGTTAAGGTGACTTAACCGGGCTTTGAATTTGGAGCGGGTGAAGGGAATCGAACCCTCGGCGCTAGCTTGGGAAGCTAGGGTATTACCATTATACGACACCCGCTGTGTAATGCTGGCGCATTGTAAGTGGAGTAGGTGGTTTTTGCAAGCTTGCCTGGCGTTAATATTTCTGTTCTTATTCTTGGCTCACTATGCTTGGCTGTGTATTTGCTTGCGTGTAAGCCATTTTCTATCTGACTTGAGAGCCCTCCTTTTATCTTATGAAGATTCTTTCCCTTGCCCTTATTTTACTTGCTACAGGCGCGTTTGCCAGCCCGGCGTACACCCGCTTTCCGGCGCTTAGCCCTGATGCGGTGGTGTTTACCGCAGAAGGTGATTTATGGAAAGCGCCGCTTCAGGGTGGGCAGGCGCAGCGTTTAACAACGCATGCAGGGGCAGAGATTTACTCGGCGGTATCGCATGATGGCAAGTGGCTGGCGTTTTCGGCCTCTTATGAAGGCGCTTTAGAAGCGTATGTGATGCCGATGGCGGGGGGCGTGCCCAAGCGGCTGAGCTTTGAAAATGGCACGGTTAATGTGCTGGGCTGGACAGCCGGGGGTGAGGTGCTTTTAAGCACGCAAAGCAGCACAGGGCCGTCAGCGCACCGGATTATTGCGGCCATTCACCCGCAGAGCTTACAGCGCAGAGTATTCCCCGTGGCGGATGCCAACGAGGCGGTATTGGATGATGCAGGGAAAACGCTGTATTTCACTCGCTATGGCTTACATCTAACCGGCGATAACGCAAGAAAATATCGCGGCGGAGCCAATGCCCGGCTCTGGCGCTTTGATTTACAGGCTAAGAGCGAAGCGCAGCCGCTGTTTCCTGATGATGGCAGTAATTATAAGCGGCCCATGTGGTGGAAAAGCCAGCTGTATTTTGTAAGCGATAAAGACGGCGCTTACAATTTGTACTCTGCTGTGCACGGTGGCGGAATGCTGGCTTTAACCGCGTATAAAGATTGGGAAGTCCGCAATCCTAGCCTTGGCGATGGCAAGATTGTGTATCAGCTGGGGGCCGATTTGCATGTGCTGGATTTAGCTGCAAAGCAGGATCAGCTTATAAAAATTGATTTGCTGTCTGATTTTGATCAGCAGCGTCAGCGGCAGATTAAATCTCCGCTGGATAATCTGACGCATATGCAGCTGGCGGCAAAAGAAGAGCGAGCCTTGTTTACGGCGCGTGGCCGTTTAACCATTGCCGGGCCAGGGCCGCAAAGGCGGGTTGATCTGCCTGTGCCCGATGGCGCACGCGCTAGCGAAGCGGTGTTTTCTCACGACGATAAATCGGTCTATGCCCTTGTGGATACCACGGGAGAAAATGAAATTTGGCAATTTGCCGCCAACGGTAGCGGCAAAGGTGAGCGGCTGACGCAGGATGGCGGCACGCATCGTTGGGCTACTTACCCCTCGCCTGATGGCAAATGGCTGGCGCATAGCGATAAACGCGGCCGCTTATGGTTGCTGGATTTGCACAGCAAAAACAATCAGGTGATTGATGATGCATCCGTGCTGGGCATAGACAGGCACGATGCCGTGGTGTGGTCGCCCGATAGTAAAACGCTGGCCATTGTGCGGCCCAATAGCAATCAGCAACGTGAGCAGATTGGCTTATATAGCTTAGAGACAAAGCGGCTGGCGTTTGTGAGTAGTGATCGCTATGAATCGGCGTCACCGGTGTTTTCGGCAGACGGGCGCTGGTTGTATTTTATTTCTAATCGCAACTTTCAAGTCAGCAACCGCTCGCCTTGGGGCGATCGTAATATGGGGCCGGTTTTTGATAAACGCGGCGGAGTCTATGCCTTGGCGCTGCAAGCGAGCAATCGTTTCCCATTTAAAGCAGATGACGAGCTGGTAAAGCCCGAAGCGGATGCCAAAGACGATAAAAAAACGGATAAAAAAGCCAGCAAGCCAGAAGTAAAGCCGCTACCTGCCATTCAATATGCAGGGCTGGCAGAGCGTTTATACGAGCTGCCTGTGCCTGCGGGCAATTATCGTGACTTGGCGCTTGACGATAAATTTATTTATTTTCTGGAGCAGGAAGGCGATAAGACAAATCTAAAAACGATCTCTATCAGCAAAACT
The DNA here is from genome assembly GCF_042664895.1 of Iodobacter arcticus. Taxonomy (NCBI): domain Bacteria; kingdom Pseudomonadati; phylum Pseudomonadota; class Betaproteobacteria; order Neisseriales; family Chitinibacteraceae; genus Iodobacter; species Iodobacter arcticus. The sequence continues at coordinate 1,633 of NZ_JBHTBQ010000046.1, read as the reverse complement.
GCGCCGCAAACCGAGTTATTTGCCGCAGCGGTAAAAGACTACCAGCTCTCTGGCGATAAAAAGCATTTGTTTTATCAAGCCGCTGCCGGTGGGTTTTTTATTGTCGATGCAGGGGCGAAGCAGCCCTCGGATATCAGCAAAGCCAAAATAAAGCTGGATGACTGGAGCTTTAGAAGCGATCCGCGGCAGGATTGGCAACAGATGTTTGCCGATGCCTGGCGTATGCACAGGGATTTTCTATTCGACGATAAAATACGCGGCGTGGCGTGGCTGAAAATGCGCGAAAAATACGCCCCGCTGGTTGATCGTGTCAGCGATAGGGCCGAGCTAAATGATGTGCTTGGGATGATGGCGGCAGAAGTAGGTATTTTGCATTCGCAAGTGACCCCCGGCGATATTCGTAAGGGTGTGGCCGATGGCGTAGCGGCTGGGCTGGGTGCGGTTTTGCTGCGCACGCAAGAGGGCTATCGGGTTGAGCATATTTATCATAGCGAAGCCGAGCTGCCCGCCCAACGCTCGCCATTGGCTCAGGCAGATGTTGATGTAAATGAAGGCGATGTGATTACTGCGGTGAATGGCCGAAAAGTACTGGAGGCGAGAGATATTTCTGATCTCTTGCTTAATCAGGCAGATAAGCAGGTTTTGCTACAAATTAAACGCGCCAAAGCCATGCACGAGGTGATTGTTTTGCCTGTGAATATGGATAAGCAAAATAATCTGCGTTATAGCGATTGGGAGCAAAGCCGTAGCGAGCGGGTGAACACGGCATCTAAAGGCAAAATTGGCTATCTACATTTGCGGGCGATGGTGGCACAGGATATCGGCAGCTTTGCCCGTGAGTTTTACGCCAATATTAATCGTGACGGGCTGATTATTGATGTGCGCCGTAATAACGGCGGCAATATCGATAGCTGGATTATCGAAAAACTATTACGTAAAGCATGGGCATTTTGGGCCAACCCCCAGCGCCAGCCTTACACCAATATGCAGCAAACTTTCCGTGGGCAGCTGGTGGTACTTGTTGATGAGCTGACTTATTCCGATGGTGAAACCTTCGCTGCCGGGATTAAATCACTTAAATTAGCGCCACTTGTGGGTAAGCGCACCGCGGGTGCAGGCGTCTGGTTATCCGATCAAAACCGCCTTGCGGATAATGGCATGGTCCGTGCGGCAGAAAACGGCCAGTTTGCTATCGAGGATGGCCGTTGGTTAATAGAAGGCGTGGGCGTCACGCCAGACATAGAAGTCGAAAACCTGCCACACGCTACTTTTAAAGGCGAAGACCAGCAGCTGGAAGTCGCGATCAGTATCCTCGAGAAAAAACTCAAAGAGCAGCCCGTGTTGCCGCTGAAGCCTCAGGCGATTACACCATTTTAATTTCTGGCATTTAATCGGCCTTTGCAGGGAGAGGCATTTTCAACTCTGTGATTGTATTCGTCGTGAAGGGTGGCTAAGCCCCATGTGCGCTAACCAATTTGTTTTTTCATTAAAAGACAGAGGAAAAACACAATAACCACGCTCTCCGCATAGGGCTTTAAAGTCCCCTTGAAACACGCCGTAGCGAGGAACAAGCGGGGCGGGGTTTCGGCAAGGGAGCGAGGCAGCGAGCCAATCCCGCCCGCCGCCGACTCGA
>NZ_JBHTBQ010000045.1:0-512 GCF_042664895.1 Iodobacter arcticus | reverse complement strand
AGTCGTAACAAGGTAGCCGTAGGGGAACCTGCGGCTGGATCACCTCCTTTCAAGAGAAAAGTCTTTTGGATTGAGTACTCACACTCATCGACTGTAGATTAAAGACACGTAGGTTGGGTTAGCAGTTTTATCGCGTAACCCAACACGCGCTGTCAGAAGTTAGAATTGAAATGACTCAAGAACGAGTTGTTTGAATTCTGATTTCTAAAATCGGATTGATTGCAAAATCAAACCAATTGATCTTTAAAAAAATAGAAGAAGTAATACTCAAATTTAGAAATAAATAAGGGTAGATTGTATCAAAATCGATTGTTCGAAGTCAGAACTGAATGATCGATGTCGCAAACAAAGCGAAATCAGATACTTTAAAGATGTGAATCGCTTTGCTCGTCTTCATTGACGAATAGAGTGCAACACGTGTTTGAGGTTATAGGATCAAGCGACTAAGTGCATCTGGTGGATGCCTTGGCGATGATAGGCGAAGAAGGACGCGTTAGCCTGCGAAAAGCACG